>NZ_JCACHU010000045.1:0-39617 GCF_059504005.1 Belnapia sp.
TCGTCCGGCAGCGCTGCCAGCTCGCCTGACCGCCACAGGTTTTGCCCCTCTTACGGCACAAGTACGCAGAACTAGGCACGCGGACTCAAGGACACCGCATCAAATGCGTGCTAGTTGCGTTCTATACCATATCGCTCCCGCGGGCCAGACCGATGCCTGACGGTAGCCTCACGATGCCGACCCTGTCGGCGCTCTCGTCCCTGCCCCGCTGGGTGGCGTGGCAGACAGAGGATCGTGGTGGCAAACTCACCAAGGTTCCTTATTCACCGCAGGGGCAGAGAGCCAAAGCGGATGATCCCGACACTTGGGGCACCCGCACTCAGGCGGAAGCGAGGGCTGCTCGCCTCCCCTGCCCCTTCGGCGGTGGCGGCGTGGGCATTGAGCTGGGGGACCACCTCGGCCTAGCGCTGGGAGGCATCGATCTCGATACCTGCCGAGATACCGCGTCGGGGCGTCTGGACGCTTGGGCGGCCGAGGTGGTGGCGCGGTTCGGCTCCTATACCGAGGTGTCACCCTCTGGGACGGGCGTGAAGGTCTTCTTCGCCTTCGATGGCGCCATGTTGGTAGCGCTGCGGCAGGCGATGGGGACCGACCATGGAAGGCAGTTCAAGCGGCATGGCGGTGGCGACCATCCGCCTGCAATCGAGCTTTATGTCGGCAGTCGCTACTTTGCTGTGACAGACCAGCGGCTCGAGGGCACGCCGGCTGAACTGCAACGGGTTAGCATCGACACGCTGCTTTGGCTGATCCAAGAGGCAGGTCCTGCCTTCTCCGGCGCCGAGTGGAAACCCAAGGCTGGCACCAAGTGGGCGTCTGGTGATGGTAGCCGAAGCGCCCAGGCATTCAAGATTGCCTGCGATGTGAAGCGAGGCGGGGGCGACCTCAATGCCTTTGTCGCGGCACTGAAGGCGGATCCGCGGGCCGCTGAGTGGCTAGTCGAGAAGGGCCAAGCCTCCGGCGGGCGCGAGCTGCGGAGGACATGGAACCGCGCTGGCGCTGATGACGATGCCGACGACATCGAACTGACCGAGGACGGCGTGGCGCTAGCCTTCGCCGATCGGCACCGCGACTACCTGCGCTACTGCCATGACACCGGAGGCTGGCATACCTGGACCGGCACCCATTGGAAGCTGAACCGGGACGGGATTGCCTTCACCTGGGCGCGGGAGCTGGTACGCAGCATGAACCGCAAGACCGAGCTCAAAATCAGAGCCATAACCGGCAAGGCGGCTTTTGCCGGCGCGGTTGAGCGGTTCGCCCAGCGGGATCGTGCCTTCGCGGTGACGGCCGAGACGTGGGACCGTGATCCCTTCCTCCTCGGCACACCGGGTGGGACGGTGGATTTGAAGACGGGCGAGTTGCAGCCGAGCAGGCGGGAGCATCACGTCACCAAAGTTACCGCCGTAGCGCCCGCGCCGTCTGGGACTACCTGCGACACCTGGCTTGCCTTCCTGGACCAAGCAACCGGCAAGGATGACGAGCTCATCCGCTTTCTCCAGCAGTGGGCCGGCTACTGCCTAACGGGCAGCACGCGGGAGCATGCCCTCCTGTTCATCTACGGACCGGGAGGTAACGGGAAATCCGTCTTCCTAAACACGGTGGCGGGCATCATCGGCGACTACTGCCGCACGGCGCCAATGGACACCTTCACCAGCTCGCCGGGGGACAAGCACCCGACGGACCTAGCCATGCTGCGTGGCGCGCGGCTGGTAACGGCGACGGAGACCGAGGAAGGGCGGGCCTGGGCAGAGGCGCGCATCAAGCAGATGACCGGCGGCGACCTGGTCACGGCCCGGTTCATGCGACAGGATTTCTTCACCTACCTGCCGCAGTTCAAATTGACCATCGCGGGCAACCACAAGCCGGCGCTGCGGAACGTGGATGAAGCAGCCCGGCGGCGCTTCAATATCGTCCCCTTCCTCTACAAGCCCGAGAGGCCCGACCACCGGCTCGAGGAGAAGCTCAAGGCAGAATGGCCCGCCATCCTGCTTTGGATGATTGAGGGCTGCGTCGACTGGCAGCGGCATGGCTTGGTGCGGCCCAGCATCGTGGCCGAAACCACCAGCGAGTATTTCGAGGCCCAGGACACCATCGGCCGGTGGCTGGCGGAGCGATGCACCCTGGATGCCCATATGACCAGCAAGCCTGGCGCCCTGATGGCGGATTGCCGAGCTTGGGCCGCTGGAAACGGCGAGGCAGTCCCGTCGCCGACCCAGTTCCGAGGCGCCATGGAGAAGGTTCGGGGCGTCAAATACACGAAGTACGCCGGCACCCCGATCGTCCGCGGGGTTGGCCTGCGCCCACCCGTTGGGGACGTTGGGGAGGGTTGGGGACGGTAATTCAGGTTAATCGCCCACGTGCGCGCGCGCGTGTAGAGAGGGATAGGGAAATGGCTTCCCCATTCCTCCCCAAGGTCGCCCTCGCCGGGACCGCCTACCCTGGTGGTGCTGCCGCCACCATCCGCGCGGGCTCGCCTCGCCAGTCTGGGCGACCGTCTGGAGGCAGCCCGTCCGCCGCCGCAGGAAGCGGCATGGAGGCTTCGGGCGATCAGGGACAAAGCACCGCCCTGGCTTAGGGCGGCGAGGTAGGGGCCGGATAGGGCGGGAATCCCTACCAAAAACGGCCATTAACCCCACCCAGAAATCTAGCAAACTAATGCTTGAAGGGCCTTTGAATACCGCGCATGTATAAAGGTATAATGAAGCCCTTAGGCC
This sequence comes from Belnapia sp., assembly GCF_059504005.1. Classification (NCBI taxonomy): domain Bacteria; kingdom Pseudomonadati; phylum Pseudomonadota; class Alphaproteobacteria; order Acetobacterales; family Roseomonadaceae; genus Belnapia; species Belnapia sp. The sequence goes on from NZ_JCACHU010000045.1 coordinate 2,715, forward strand.
CGCATTCCCGCCGCAACGTAATCGACAGGCTCGACAAGCGGACGCACACGGGTCGCTTCCTTAAAAAGAAAAAAGCTGAATTTACTCAGCTTGTCGGCGGAAATCCTACTTTCATCCAAAATGAATTAATCGAACGCGCCGCAAACCTCGCACTCCTGCTCAAATTAGCAGATGCAAAAGTCGCTGACGGCGTGGAAATGTCTGAAATTACCGCGCGAACCTATCAAGGTTGGTGCGGGGCGTATGCGAAGATGCTTCTTCGATTGAATATTACTCCACCCGACGCGCCGGGACCGGATGCGCCCGAAAAACTCCAGCAATACATTTCCATGAAAACCGAAATTGAAGCGGAAACTCTCGAAAATGGAACGCCGTCCTAGCGCCGAAGACCAAAGAATAAACAAGGCTCTACTGACAACTTGCAAAGGTAAATTTCACAACTTTAAGCAAGTCGCAGAGCATGTCAGCGGATATGGTGCGAAATGCACCTTTTGTGGCGGTATTATTAGCTCGACCGCCGCGCATTGGTACTATCGCGGCATTGGCAGCGGCCTTCAAATGGCCCTCCGAGTAACAAAGGACATCGAGGAAGATATTTACTACATGCGTCATGTCGGGCGGCAGGATGACGCGCCATGATGAGCCACGACCCTGTCGAGCAGGCCGATAACTTCGCCCTACTCGATACCTGCCCGCGTCCGGTCCATCATTTCGTTCCGATCTTCAAGCGTGGCGAGACGCGGCCGGTCAGTGGCCGATGCGCCTGGTGCAGCGGAACCGTCTCACGCAGTAGCGCCGCATGGTATCGGCGCGGCCTGCGGGCTGGCGCACGCGACCCTGAAGCGGCCTTGGAAGCCCTGCCGCCATGGATGCGGTCCCTATGAACGGCTTCCGGGTCGTCGGCGTCAGCATGGGCGAGGACCGCGCCGTCGTCGCCGTCGAGGTGGATGGCGAGGACTGCACCATCTGCGTGACGCTGGCAGGCGTCATGATCCCCGAGGGCCTGGCTGCCCATCCTGAGCGGTCGCTGATTGCAGCCGAGGCGCGGGAGGTGTCGGCCGCCGCGTGGTGGGTCCGTGCCGGGTGCTGCGACGGCATGACGGCGCATTGATGCCCCCGCTCGATCCCGCCGATTGTCCTACTAGGGCAAGCCCTGACGGGACACCCGCAACCCCTGCCGAAAGTGTCCTATATAAGTTGTCTTTGACTAATCGGACGGATGATCCTACAGTGTCTAGACTTCAATCGGACACAGGACGCCTTCCGATGCAAATTGGATACGCTCGCACCTCTACCGTGGAACAGGCCGCCGGGATCGAGGCGCAGCAGCGCGACCTCAAGGCCGCCGGATGCGAAAAGGTCTTTGCGGAGCGGGTGAGCAGCGTTGCCACCCGTGCGCAGCTTGAAGCCTGCATCGAGTTTGCCCGCGAGGGTGACGTGCTGGTGGTGACGAAGCCTGACCGGTTGGCGCGCAGCGTGGCCGATCTGCTCGCCATCGTCGCTCGCCTGGAAGCAAAGGGCATTGCGCTGCTGGTGCTGTCCATGGGCGGCCAGCCGGTGGACACCCGCACAGCCACCGGCAAGTTGACGCTGACGATGCTGGGCGCTGTGGCCGAGTTTGAGCGGACCCTGATGCTGGAGCGGCAGCGTGAGGGGATCGCTAAGGCCAAGGATGACGGGAAGTATAAAGGCCGGGTGCCGACTGTGGCGCGGCAGGCTGAGGACATGCGCCGCCTGCTGGCCGAAGGCGTGAAGCCTGCCGAGATCGCCCGCCGGATGGGTGTGGCCCGCAGCAGCGTTTACCGGGTGCTGTTCCCCAATGGTGCGCCCGCCGTCGCCGCTACGGAGGCAGCCACCACATGAGCACTACCGCCACCAAGCCCAAGCCCGCCGCTACCAAGCCCGGCCTGGACATCATCCAGTGCTTAAACGATCCCAACCTCTTCGCGCCACACTTCAAAGGCGAGAGTTGGGACGCATGGCGCGTCTATCTCAAAGCATTGTTCGCATTGCCGATGAACGATGCGGAGCTTGCAGTATATCAAAAACATACCGGCCGAGTAACCGTGCCAACTGTTCCATTCAAAGAATCCGCTTTGGTTTGCGGGCGCAGAGCAGGAAAATCACGCATTCTCTCGCTGATTGCTGTATTTTTGGCCTGCTTTCGTGATTACAAACCATTTCTTGCAGCCGGCGAGTTAGCAACCATTGGCGTTATTTGCAGCGATAGGAAGCAAGCGCGCACAATCATGCGCTATATATCCGGCGCATTGAATAATATTCCGTTGCTCAAGCCTTTAATTGCCGAGGAACTGTCAGAGTCTATTACGTTATCTAATATCGTAATTATTGAAGTCGGCACCGCTAGTTTTCGTGCCACGCGTGGGTATTCGTATGGTGCCGTCCTCGCCGATGAGGTGAGCTTCTGGCGCGATGACGGCGCGGCCAACCCGGCCGCTGAGATTGTCGCCGCGATCCGGCCAGGACTAAGCAGCATTCCGGGTTCAATGCTCATCATGGCGTCGAGCCCGTATGCAAAAAGCGGGCTGTTATACGAAACATACAAGCGAAACTATGCGCGTGACGATGCCCGCACGCTTGTTTTCAAAGGTAGCAGCCTAGAATTCAATCCCTCGCTTGATTCCGATATTGTCAAAGAAGCATATGAAGACGATGCAGCAGCCGCCTCCGCTGAGTATGGCGGCGAATTCCGTAGCGATATTGCGAGCTTTGTTGACTGCTCTGTAATCGAGGCCGCGACAATGCCAGGACGGCGCGAGTTGCCGCGCATCATGTCGCAGCGGTATCATTGCTTTGTCGATCCTTCGGGGGGTTCGAGCGACTCCTATACATGCTGCATTAGTCATTCTGAGAAACACGGCACGGGGCCAGATGCAATTTCGCGTGCCGTGATCGATCTTATCAGGGAATACAAACCCCCTTTTTCACCAGAAGCAGTGACGAACGAAATTGCAGAACTCGTAAAGCAATACGGTGTAAATAAGGTGTTAGGCGACAGATATGCTGGAGAATTTCCACGCGAGCTATTTAAGAAGAAAAGCATTGAATATGTGCTCAGCGACAGGCCAGCCAGTGATATTTTCCGTGATACGCTGCCGTTGCTGAACTCAGGGCGCGTCGAGCTTCTGGACAGTCCTGTTTTATGCAAGCAATTGATTGCCTTGGAACGACGCACCGCCAGAAGCGGAAAAGATAGTATCAGCCATCCACAGGGTGGGCACGATGACGTCGCTGTCGCCTGCTGTGGTGCGGCACTTCTTTGCACAACGGGCGCGGCTTCTGATACCATGGCGCGGTTTATAGCCCTGGCCTCCTGATTTTCAGTCTGTATTTTAAGTAGAGGTTTCCAAATGTCTTATCGAACCGATGAAATCAGCAGGACCAACCTCGAAAGCGAGGCCGAAGCCCTGGCTCGCCTACGCGCCGAGCAAGCCGCGCGCCGCGTGCTGGACCGCGAGGCCGCTGCCCGCGATGCAAACGAGCGTTGGGCGGCGCGCGAGGCTCCGAAGGCCCGCCCTGCTGGTGCTGTAGGCGTCCAGCAGGCCGCGCAACAGGCCATGGTCCGCCGCACCAGCCCAGGCTGGACCCTGGAGCCGCAGCCCGACGTCGCCCGCGCATCTGCGGCATGGCGCATGGACGCGGCGCGTGCCGCGTCTGGCATCCGCAGTGCGGCTGAGGCTCGCCAAGCCATGCAGCAGCGCATCGTCCGCGTCGGCCGGGGGCGTTGACCATGGCGCATGATCCCTTTGCCGCCTTCGGCCCTGGTCGCGTCGGCGGCTATGACGGGCTCCCGCCCGAGATGCAGGCGCGGGAGGCACGCCGCACCCGCTCTGCCATCAGCGACTTGCTAAGTCGGCCGCGTGCTGAATTCCCGAGTGTGGAAGTCAGATATGCGGGTCGCGTCGTGCCGCCGCATGTGCTGGACAATGCATTTGTCAGCGCCAGGCTCGCTCATCGTCAAGCTGGGCGACCTCTGCACTTCGACTGGCTTGGATGGATCGCGGCGGCCATGCCGGCGGCGCTGGAGGCTGAGGCTGTGCGGAAGCAGCGCATGGAGCCGCTGTCGATCTTTGATAGCAACGGCAGCCGGCGGGCTGGCGAGGCGGCAAGGCGCGATGTGCCGCGCGAGCTGGTCGCGCCCTTGGTTCTCGACACCGTGGAGGCGCTGGCCGATGCCGAAGGGTAAGCCCGTGCCGGGTGCCACGCCCGAGCCCAAGAAGCCCGTCGAGGTACAGCCTCCGCCGCCGCTGCTGGTTAGCGTGCCGCCGCCCGCACCACTCCCGCCATCGCGCCTGGTGGGGAGCTCACGCCACTGGGCTACCATTGGAAAGCGTTATCCGGCACCTCTGAGTTAGGCCCCCGTTGGCGCCTCTGTGGCGTAGGCGGGGGCTGCTCCCTAACGTTTTGAAGGAAATAGGAATTTGTCCACGCGTCCATTTGGCTGCCGTCAGATTGGCGCCAGCGCACGCGGAGGCGCATAAAAGGGGGCTCGTCACGCTTTTCCATGACGAACACCCGTGTTGGCCGTAGTAGGCGAATGCAGCCTTCATCTTCGGCGGCCATTTGATATTGGCCCTGCATGGCGAGCATTAGGGCATCGTCCAGATGCCGGATGGTCAAACAAAGAGGGGCACGAGTTCGAATCTCAAGCGGCCGTTCAAGGTCTACATCTGGGGTATCTTGAGCTAATGCCGCCTCGGCCGCTAAGACACCAGTAGTGGCCAAACCGGCGCGCAAGAAGGCTAGTCGGAACCCTGTCATTACGCCGTTTTTCTTCCTCATTCCTATCCGGCTAGCGCCGCGTGCTCCCTTATAGCCTTGCGAGCAGTAGGGGCGCAGAGGGAACGGTCGATCATCGCTCCATCCGCATTCTCTGTGCCATCTGCTTTTGCTGCTGTTCCGGCCGAAGGGATGGCGTTGGCGAGGAGGTTGGCGCCCTCGCCGCCTGGGCCAGTCGCATCTCCCATTCCGCCGCGCGATCCGGCTTCCCCTGCCTGGCGTCATAGGCGGTGAAGGTGGCGACCGCCTCGGCCAGCGGCATCCCGTCGCGCACCTTCTGCCCATAGACCTCCACCAGCCGCGTTCTGGACCGCGAGCAAGCCCGCCGCCCGCGCCCCTGCCGGTGCATCACCTGCAATGAAGCTGGAGCTCTGGCCACATAAGCCAGCCGCTTAACGGCCCTTCTGGAGGTTGCCAGCTCTGCGCGCATAGCGAATGCGCTTGCGGGCGGTTTTCCGGCTTCGCTTGGGTCTGAGACGCACGGCAAAATCCTCTTGGTTCACCAGGAGTGAACAGCGCGGCGCCGCCAAGGTTAGCGCGCCATGCGCATCGTCCGTGTTGGCGCGCGGTTCTGGCTTCTCGAAAGGTGCTGCCTCATGGCTGGCTCCAAGCCCTTCGCCGCCTGGGCCAGCCGCAGTCCTGCGTTTGCAAGCATGACAGCAAGTAAGCTTGCTTAGAAACCCTTGGCTTTCAGGAACTCGGCCAGCGCCTCGGCTATGACGCCTTGCTTGTCGCGCTTGGCCTCAAAAGCGTAACGCCGCAGCCGCTCTTGGACCGATAGCGGAAGCCTAGTGCTGACCGTCGTCAGAACATCGGCGGGCGGCGCTTGTTCGGTCGGCTGGGTAGCTGGGGTCGCTTCACCCTTGCGAGGAATGGCGAAGCCGGTGAGATCAGGTGTCTTTGCCATAGGTTTTGCTTACTTGCTTGCTTGCTTGCTGAGACGGGCGGAGACGTAGCCCCAAAGGTCGGCAATCTCCTGGGCCTGCGGGCTTTCCGGGTCCACCTCTTGCACGGTGAGCCCGCCGGCTGCCGAGCTGGGAAAGGCGACGCTATGATGCACGATCGAGGGCGCCACTGTGCCGTGCTGGCTCAAGACGATGGCCGCTTGGCCGGTAAGCCGCGCCTTGCGCGTGGCTTGATTGACGAGAAACAGCATCGGCTTTCCAGCGGCTTCGATCAGGTCAATCGTCGGCCCGACCGCATCGAGGTCATCGGGACTTGGGCGAGCCGGGACAATGACCAGATCTGCCAGCCTCACCACGGCGCCGATCGTATCCGTCACAGCCGGTAGCGTGTCGATCACACAGAGCCGGAACCCTGCGCCCCGTGCCTTCTCGACTGTTTCTTGCAAGCTTGCAAGCAATAAATACCGGTGTCTCGGCTGCCCGGCGGTTCCACCAGCGGGCCAAGCCGCCCTGCGGGTCCACGTCGATCAGCGCGACTGGCCCTTCGCCCTGGCGCTCTGCCTCAACGGCGATATGCCGTGCAGTTGTCGTTTTGCCAGCGCCTCCCTTTTGGCTGGCAAGCACGATGACTTGCATCCTCGCCTCCTTGCATGAAAGCAAGCTTGCAAGCAAGTATTTGCGACGTCAATCTCTACTTCCGAAGGATGAGCGATGAAGATGCGTAAGAGCCCGACCCACACGCGCGGGCTTGGGCGGACCACGGGAGGCGGCATGGCTTGAACGGGGAGCTGTTGCCGTCACCGCCGGAGGCGCCGCAGCTTGTCGAGACCGCTGCGACTGGCAGGCTTGGCAGTCCCTCCTACTCCTACCGCGACGCGACTATCAACTGCTAGAAGAACGGCCCTGGTAGAAGAAACCGATTAGGTGAACGAAGCTAGATATCTAAAGCTAGATGTCTGTAACCAGAATGATTACTGAAATCACATATGTATTCTGTATGAAGAGAGTTGCTGTTTACGGCAGTTTCTCCTGAACAGGAGGAATTCCCGTGGTGAAAACCGCCGAAGGACTCGAAGGCCGTGTGCCCCTCCTAGAGAACAAAGGCAAGGTGGTCGCGTCTGCCCCAGCTGCCACCCTGCTCTTGAATGCCGCCACCCAGAAGATGCTTACGGCGCAGTACTGGAGACCCGGAAAGGTAATCTTATCGCCTAGGCGGTGGTGGTGGGAGCGCTGGCTGAAGCCCGCTAGGTTTCTCTCCGCCGTTCTGCCTGCATTATGCTGAGGCATGGCCTTATTCCCTGATCCCCCTCCGCTCGCAGTCCGCTCAGAACCAGAGCAGACTGCCGCCGAAGGCAAGCTCGGCGGTCCTTCATTCACCTACCGAGGCGCCGTGATCGACTGCCAGAAGGGTGGCCACGTCTGCACGCTGCGGATGCCCGATCACCCGCTCGACGGCATTGGCTTCGGCGTGGTGGGGACTATCCCGCCACTGGTGGACTTGTGGGTGGAGGAGCAACGCCTGCCCAAGTACATGCGGGCGGTGCCGAAGGCGAAGCGATGAGCCCTGTTGGGCGCCTAGTTCGTATCGCCGACCGGCTGGCTGTGATCAAAACTGGCAGCGCTATCGGGGATGAGACCCTTCACCAGGCGATTGGTCGATCCGGCCCGGCGCCGCCTTATACAACCGACGAGGCAGCGGCGCGGACACTACTGCCGCCCGGTTTTGAGTGGATCACCACCACCTATGCGGCTGGCCGGGTCTATGCGCCGTGCCGCCGCTCCGGCCGCGACGCTGATACGCTGCCCCATCCGCACCATGGGCAATGGGGGCGGACCCTGCCGCTATCCATGTGCGGGGCAGCGATGCGGGCCTGGGCGATGCTGGCGAAGGGAGGAGACTAGCCGTTCGCCAGACGTAGCACGGTGTCCCCGTGGCAGGGCAACGGCGCTCGTTCACTCTCGACGGCGGCGGCTCCTGCCGTATGCTGTTGGGGCCTGGGCAGGTGGCGCAGCGGTAGCGCAGTGGCTTTACATGCCATTGGTCGGAAGTTCGAATCTTCCCCTGCCCACCAAACTGGTCACCCAGCCCCAGCCCCTTACCGTGCGCCTTCCTGGAAGAGGACGACGCGGATGGTGATGAGGAGGATGCGGAGGTCGAGGCGCAGGCCGCGGTTTTGGATGTAGTAGAGGTCGTAGGTGAGTTTGTGTCGGGCGTCCTCGACGGAGGCGCCGTAGGGGTAGTTGATCTGGGCCCAGCCGGTGATGCCGGGGCGGACGCAGGCGCGGTCTTTGTAGTGGGGGATCTGCTGCTCGAGTTGCTCGACGAAGGCGGGTCGCTCGGGTCTGGGTCCGACCATGGCCATGTCGCCGCGGAGCACGTTGAGGACCTGCGGGATTTCGTCGATGCGGCTGAGCCGGAGCAGGCGGCCGACGCGGGTGACGCGGGGGTCTCGCTTGCTGGCCCATTGGGGTGTACCGGAGGCTTCGGCATCGACCCGCATGGAGCGGAACTTGTAGACGGTGAAGCGCCGGCCGCCGAGGCCGACGCGCTCCTGGCCGTAGAAGATGGGGCCGCGGCTGTCGAGCTTGATGGCGATGGCCACCAGCAGCAGCAGGGGCAGGGTGGCCAGCAGCAGGGCCACAACACAGGCCAGATCCAAGCCGCGGTGAGCGACGGCTCTGAACTTGCCTTCGCAACTGGCGCGGGCGGTTGCCAACCAGCCGTCCTCGAGCTGGTTCAGATCAAGGTAGATCCGCTCCGACATGCCACGCTCCACACATTCTATGCTGGCGCAGCGTCGCATCGGCAACGCTAGCAATAGGCTTTTAGCCTCATTACTCCGCGGGAGTCTTACATAATTGTAATATTTTGCAATAAAACGCTTGTGATAGAAACTACTCGCCGCTTTGGTGCGCGTTGCATGATGTACTCGCCAAATGCGGGCATGGAACACAATCATTGGTTTAAAAACAATCCTTGGGAGCTTCTATTGCGTTCGCCACGATCTTCGAAACGACGGATTGACCGTGGTACGCGGCGCCTCATCGAGGGGCTTATTGTTAGCGTCTCGTTTTCGGTAGTTCTATGGACACCTATTATCTACTTCATGGTTCAATGTTAGACGGTCTCACGCATCAGGCGTCACATCCGGCACCAGCAGCCCCAGCCGCATCGCCGCCGCCTCAAGCAGCGCGACGTCACTAGCCCGCCATTGTTTGCTCGTCATCAGCTTGGTCGCTTCGGCCGTCGGCATTCCAATCGCCGCGCCGATCGCGGCCTGGGTGATGATGCCGCGGTCATGCAGCGCTTGGCCGACCAACATCCGCAGCCGGATAGTCTGCAACCGATCAGCATCACGCTCACGGCGCTCGGCGGATGAGATTTTCGGCTTCATGGGCAAGTCGGAGCTGAGGTCATGCACGGAAGCTGGGTGCCAGAGCGCCCAGCTTCCGTGCATTATCGGAGGACGCGGAGAGGGCAATCAGAACTGCCGTCGGGGGTTGGCAAAGCCCTCTCCGCTGACGCGATTATGGCTGATAGTGATCAACCAAATACAGTCACACAAGCGAGAGCGGTAACGGCAGGCAAGGCAGACCAAAAGTTATCTCAACTAAAAGTTTATCGGCGGCAGCGTCTCTGGTACGAGCCTGCTGCCACGAACGGTCACCACACGCGGCCCAGCGCCATCAGCAGCACCGGCCGCGTCGAACAAGTCGAGCTGGCTTAACATTACCCGGCGCGAGGAATGGCGAGCAGAGCGTTGACCAGGGCGCGCAGCTGGGCCTGATCGAAGTGCTGCGCCGCAAACTGCGACAGGACCTGGAGCCGGTCGAGGGTGGCGCTGAGATCCAGGATTTCGTTCATCTCGAAGCCGCTGCCACGTAGGGTGTTTTAAACCTACCATTATCCACTAATAGCGTTTATCAGCACTTGGTTCCGGTCATAAAAATGAGCTACCCAAAAGCTAAGGACCTGACAAGGCTTCGCCACCCTGTCACTATGCTCTTCTAAAGTAGGAGAGCATGTGAGCGCGATGGGAACGGTTTTTATACATGCAGGCGACTTTATGGAAAGTCGGAAGCATCGATTTACCAAGAGGGGATTTGAATATGAACAGCCACCCAAACTCACCGGTATTGTAGGCGGGCTCGCCAAACTGATCGGCCTATATGGATATCTATGGAGTCAAGAGGTAATCCAGAGGGATCAGATCGAGCAGCTAGAGCAAGTCACTGAAGATAATAAAGTTAAAGTGCTGGGGGCACTAGGCTGGGGAGTTGCTGGGCTCGCAGTTTTCGGCCCTGCTGGCGCAGCAGCCGGAGCGATCCTTGGCGGCCGAGGCAAGAAAATAACTTTTATCTGCACATTTAAAAATGGCCGAAAGCTTTTTGGCTCAGCTGATATAAAAACTTGGGCTGATCTTCAGGCCGCTCGCTTCAGTGCCAGTCGTATTTCGGAACCCGGAGCCGAGCGCAGTCCTGTTTGAGCTGCTGAATGAACAATGCTCCAGGCATCTCCTCCTGGGGTTATCCTTCTGACGCCTTCCAGCTTGTGAAAAGCCTGTTCCCTTATCTCGAACTCTTGCCAATCCTTGCCCTTAATCCACCCTGGCTCACGCCCCGTCCAGTTCAGGTCGCGCCGGTTTGCCGGTTGCGATACTTCAGTCCGACCTCCTCACACTTACCCGGGCGTGGTTTGCGCCGAGATCGTGCGCGACCTGCGCCGTGAGGACGGGCAGTGACTCTGCCGGGCATTGCGCGGCAGACCCACGACGACAGGCAATCAGCGACGATCTAGTCCGGGCATATCGACGCCGTGGACGCAGCCGCGCTTAAGCGGGTGTAGCGGAAGAGCAGGGGTCGGACGGATGCCCTTTGGCTTCTGTCACCCTATCAACCGCCCTGAATTTCGGCCGATGCCAGCATGAGGGAGATCATCGCGGCAGCTCGGTAGCGGTTTTGCTTTTTTGAAACCCTGCGATGATCCAGCCCACTATTTTACCAGAACCGTAAATTAAAGCGGAAAAAGCCCAGAAAGAAACCGCTCCAATAGCCATAACCGTAAAGAAAGTTTTCCACCATTCAGCATCCTCGAGTTTGTCGTATTGTATTTTTGTAAAAGGAAGAATTATGTCTTTTTCATGATATCTTCTGTACGTAAATATGTGCCAACAACTTCCACCATTTTCTCTAAATGGCGGCTCTACAAGTTTATTGAGCGGATCATTGGTGTATGATGTACAAGACGGATTACTAAAGTCACTATTTATGCTCATGCGATAGCTAAAACTTGATGAGCGAGCTTCACCGGATATTTTCAGTGGGTAGATAACAATAAAAAAGACTGTGCCGAGAGCAGTCAGAACAAACCATATCCTCTGCCATCCATTCAGCTTGCTAAGCACCACAGCACCCCAACAAGAAATCGACCGATAGATATTGCGCTTCGAGCTGCTAGGCCAGAGAAAACGCTTACAGAACCGAAACACCAGGGACGACTGATGGACGACTTTTGAAAAGCACCTTGGACCTATTTCCTTGCACGCGACCATGACGTCACACCGAGCCTTGCCGTCGCATTCATCATCTTCGCCACCCCCTTCCCGATCAGGCGGTCGATGAGCGCGCCACGACGCGGAGTTTTAGTTGTCGGCGACCGCGCCCTCGCCTCCCAAAAACCCAGAACAGCGAGCAGAAAGGGAGAAAAAAGAGCTTCCATATGCTACGCGAGTCGCGTAGCATACATCCATGCCTATCCCGGTGTCTCTACAGCCGTTGATGCCTGCCGCTGGCTCAGAAGCAGCCGTGGAGGTCGTTCTTCGTCATCTTCGCCCTGCCGGTTTGTATCCGGCAGGAGGTCGGTTCGGCCGAGGGCCTGATGCTCAACCGCATCACCTCGTCAACTTCCTTGTGGCCTGCACGGCCCCGCAGCCAGGCGACGGACCAAGCCTAGTTGAGGCCATTAAGCGGTCTCTGTACATGACAAGCCCCGGCGCTGGCGCCGACCAAGGCCCTCGCCTCGGTCCAAGCACTCTCCATGACGTTCTGGTCCGCTGGATCGAGGACGGTGCTCGTTTGCAAGCCGAGCAACCAGCCGAATCCCGTGAGTGGCCCGAGACGGTGCGTTATGACCCAGAGCGGTCATTCCCAGATCATCTCAATTTTTACTTCTCTCCGTTCAAGGTTGAGCTCGTCTGGATCGGACGGAATGGGCACCCCGGACGCACAGATATCTACGCCCCGCCGCCTTCCGACCAGGAAGCGTCCTCGACACTCGCTCAGCGCTGGCAACGGAGCGCCATCATCCGCATGGCCACAATGCCATCCTTCTTAATCAACAAAGCGGCGAGTGTGTGGCTTGCAACGCTTCGCCGTCAGGACGCCAACCCTCAATCCAAGACAACAGTAAGAGGTAGCACGCTATGAATGCCCCCAAGCGTATCAAGCTTTCTCTTGTATCCCGCTGGATTTCGCAACGCACTGGCCGACCAGGGCCGAGCTATCGGCGGATCTGGACAGCAGCAGTCAATGGCGAAATCCCGGCTGAACTCGGACCGGATGGCCGCTGGTCTGTACGGGAAGAGGACGCTTCGGCGATCGACGCAGCGTTTGGCATTCCTGCAAAGGACGTCACGTCAGCCGTGGCGGCCTGAGATGAGTGGTGGCTAACACGCCGCACGAAGCGCCAGTCCTTTTTGTTTGAATGCCTGACCGCATGACTGATGCGTCCCGCCTGCCAGAGCTGCTGACGGAAGCCAATGCTGCCAAGTTGCTTGGCATCTCCCAAGCAACCTTGCAGCGTGAGCGCCGCAAGGGCCGCATCGGATACATGATGATCGCCGGTCGACCCCGCTACACTGACAAGCATCTCTCTGAGTACCTGCAAGCCAATGAGGTACCACCTTGCCGCGACGTGGTCCGCAACGCCCTGGAGAAATTGCCCGGTACTGGCTCAGCAAGCGGTCGGGCAGTGCCATGTGGTGCCGCACCTGGTTCGACGCCACTACCCGACAGACGCGTCGAGCATCGCTCGGGACTAGCGATATTGCAGCCGCAGAGCTCGCGCTCGCCGAGTGGATCACGCGCAACGTCCCGACCGACCGCGCGGACCCGCGCGATGTCACAGTCGCTAGAGTCTTCGTGCGCTACCAAGAGAGGCACGGTCAGCACCTCGCTGGAGCCGGCTCCCAACGCATCAGCCTCGCCCTGATGCTTAAGCACCTGCCGGATGGCATTGCGGTAAGTGAGCTGACGCTTGACGCTCAGCATCAAGCGGTGCGGGCGATGGAAGTGGTGGGCTACGGTGCCGGAACTATCAAGCGGGCAATCGGAGCTGCCAAGGCCGCGGTCAACTGGGCTTGGCATAACGGCGAGCTGGAGCGCCCAATTCCGTTCCTGAAGGTGGCCGAGGGGCCGGGTAGGGAACGGGTACTGTCCGTGAATGAGTTGGCTCGCCTGTGGTCGGAGGAGATGCCATCACATGTCCGAGTATTTCTCGCACTGCTGATTGGCACCGCCAGCCGGCCAGAGGCCGCATTGCAGTTAACGCGGTTTCAATGCGACTTGGAGCGCGGGACCATCAATCTGAACCCACCTGGGCGGGTGCAGACGAAGAAGCGCCGTCCGGTCCTACCGCTGGCCGATTGGCTACGCCCGTGGATTGAGGCGGCCGATGGGCACCTCGTGCAGTTCCGTGGACGGCCGGTGGCGAAGATCGCAGGCGCTTTCCAAACCTTACGCGATACAGCGGGCTTTGGCACGGACGTCACCGCCTATACCGTGCGCCATACGGTGGCGACCGAGCTGATGGCTCGTGGAGTGCCGGAACTAGAGATCGCGGCTTTGATGGGCCACCGGGTGCCCAATAGCCGGACAACTGGGAGATATCTGCATGTAGCGCCAGAACGGCTTGCCAGCGCCCGTAAGGCTCTGGACGAGCTCGCAAACGACATCGGCCGCCTGGCAGGGCGGCCGATGCTACCAACCAACATGCGTGCTAGTAGCGTACTAGTGGCTAGACGGGCAGATGGCAGTCTGTCCGCTAAGTCGCCGGAAACTGGAGCGGGCGAAGGGATTCGAACCCTCGACCCCAACCTTGGCAAGGTTGTGCTCTACCCCTGAGCTACGCCCGCGCCGCTCGGCGAGGCGCCCGTGTACCACAGTTTCCCGGCCACGCAACCCCTCTCTCGCCGGGGCTGGACGCCACCCCAGGCGCGCGTCACGCTTCCGGGCAAAGACGGGAGGAAGCAGGCATGGCCAGGCGCGGCAAGGTCTTCGGCAGCTTCGCCGAGGCCGTGGCGGACATCCCGGACGGCGCGACCATCGCCTTCGGCGGCTTCGCCGGGCCGGGCACGTCCTACAACCTGACGCGCGCCTTGCTGGAGCAGGGGGCGAAGCGCCTCACCTGCATCGCCAACACCACCGGCGGGGCGCACCAGCCGCGGATGCCGGATATCGGCATGCTGGTGGAGAACGGCCAGGTGGCGAAGGTGGTCTGCGCCTTCACCGCCGCCACCCGCCCGACCGACACGCTGCCCTTCACCCCCTATTACGAGCGCGGCGAGGTCGCGGCGGAGCTGGTGCCGCAGGGCACCCTGGCCGAGCGGCTGCGCGCGGCCGGTGCCGGCATCCCCGCCTTCTACACCCCGACCGCAGTGGGAACGGAGCTGGCCGAGGGGCGCGAGACGCGGCTGATCAACGGGCGGGAGTACCTGCTCGAATACGCCCTCCCCTGCGACTACGCGCTGATCCGCGCCTGGCGGGCCGATGCGGCGGGCAACCTGCAATTCCGCCTCTCCCAGCGGAATTTCGGGCCGCTAATGGCAATGGCCGCCCGCACCACCCTGGTCGAGGTGGAGGAGCCGATCCTGCCCGCCGGTGCCCTTGACCCGGACCAGGTCCACACGCCGGGCATCTTCGTCCATCGCCTGGTGCCGATCCCGCCGGCGCCCGAGGGGCTCTGGACCACCCGCCGGCAGGAGCGCGCGAAATGAGCGCCCCCTCGAACAAGGGATGGGACAGGCAGCAGATGGCCGACCGCCTGGCGCGGGAGTTCCAGGAGGGATGGATCGTCAATCTCGGCGTCGGCATCCCGACGCTCTGCTCCAACACCGACATCGGCGACCGTGACATCATCTACCACGCGGAGAACGGCGTCATCGGCTACGGCCCCGTGCTGCCGCCGGGCGAGGAGGACCTGCACCTCGTCAATGCCGGCGGTCAGAATGTCTCGCTGAGGCCGGGCGCGGCCATCATCCACCACGCCGACAGCTTCGCCATCATCCGCTCCGGCCGGATCGACGTAACGGTGATGGGCGCCTACGAGGTCGCGGCCAATGGCGACTTCGCTAACTGGAAGGTGGGCGGCGCCAGGGGCGGCGGCATCGGCGGCGCGATGGACCTTGCCGCCTGTGCCAAGCGGGTCTTCATCATCCTCGAGCATGCGACGCGGAAGGGCGAGCCGCGCCTGCTGCGCGCCTGCACCCTGCCGGTGACGGCGCGCGGCGTCGTCACCCTGGTCGCCACCAATCTAGGGCTCTTCGCGCCGACAGGCGAGGGCTTCGCGGTGCGCGAGCTGGCGCCGGGGGTAAGCTTCGAGGCTGCGCAGCGGGCGACCGGGGCGCCGCTGCTGCCGGGCTAGGCGTCCCGCTGCAATATTCCCGCCCGGTGGCGAAGCGTGCAGACTGTCCCATAGCCGGAGGAGCGCCGCCATGAGCCTGCATATCGACTACTACGCCTCGCTGAACTCGCCATGGACGCATCTCGGCGCGGCGCGGATCGAGGCGCTGGCGGCGCAGCACGGCGCGAGCCTCCGCATCTGGCCGGTCGATTTCGGCACCATCTTCGCCGGCTCCGGCGGACTGCCACTGCCGAAGCGCAGCCCGCAGCGCCAGGCCTACCGGCTGCAGGAGCTGGCACGCTGGCGGGAGGCGCTCGGCATCCCGATCCACATCAAGCCGAAATTCTTCCCGGCCAAGGAGCTGCCAGCCGCCTGCTGCGTGATCGCGGTGCGGGAGACGATGGGCGATGCGCCCGCCATCCGCCTCGCCCATCGCGTGCTGAAGGCCTGCTGGGAGGATGAGCTGGATCCGGGCGACGACGCGACGCTGGCGCGGCTGATCGAGGAGGCCGGGCTCGACGGGCCGGCGGTGCTCGCCCTTGGGCAGGAGCCGCGCTGGGCGGAGATGCGCGCCGCCGACAGCGAGCGGGCGCTGGCCCGCGGCGTCTTCGGCGCCCCCGCCTATGTCATCGGCGAGGACATCTTCTGGGGCCAGGACCGGCTGGAATTCGTCGCCCGCCGGCTGGCGCGCGGCTGATGCCGGAGGGCGAGGCGGGCCGCTCCGTCCGGCGGCGGGAGGACAGGCGCTTCCTCACCGGCGAGGGGCGCTATGTCGCGGACATCGCCGTGCCCGGCGCGCTGCATGGCGTGGTGCTGCGCTCGCCGCATGCGCATGCGCGCATCCTCGGCCTCGATGCCGCGGCGGCGCGGGCGATACCCGGCGTCCGCCTGGTGCTCACCCATGCCGACCTCGTGGCGGAGGGCATCGGCCCCCTGCCCTGCCCGGCCGTGGTGGCAACCGTGAAGCCGATCATCATCCCGCCCCGCCATGCGCTGGCCGGCGATGCGGTGCGGCATGTGGGCGAGCCGGTCGCCTTCGTCGTCGCCGAGACGGCGGCGGAGGCGCGCGATGCCGCCGAGGCCATCGCCGTGGCGTACGAGACGCTGCCGGCCGTGGTCGAGAGCCGCGCGGCGCTCGCCCCCGGCGCGCCGCAGATCTGGCCCGAGGCGCCGGGCAACGAAGCCTTCCGCTTCGAGCGCGGCGACAGGGAGGCGGTCGAGGCCGCCTTCGCCGCGGCGGCGCATGTGGTGGAGCTCGACCTCGTCAACAACCGCGTCCATGCCGCGCCGATCGAGCCGCGCGCCGCCGTTGCCCGCTGGGACAGGGCGCGCTTCGACCTGATGCTGAGCGGCCAGGGCGTCCATGGCATCCGCCGCCAGCTTGCCCGCGACGTCTTCCACCTGCCGGAGGAGAATTTCCGCCTGCATTGCCCCGATGTCGGCGGCGGCTTCGGGCTGAAGAACTTCCTCTTCCCCGAATATGTCTGCCTGCTGCTGGCGGCGCGGCGCCTCGGCCAGCCGGTTAGTTGGACGGCAGACTACACGGAGGAGTTCCAGGGCGCCGTCCATGCGCGCGACCTGCGCGGCCGGGCGCGCCTCGCCCTCGATGCCGGGGGGCGGTTCCTCGCCCTGCATGCCGACCTCGCGGCCGATCTGGGCGCCTATTGCTCCTCCCACGGCCCAGCCTGCCCGACCAATTCCGTCTCGACGGCCATCGGCGGGGTCTATGCCATCCCAGCCATACGGCTCGAGGTGACGGGCGCCTTCACCAACAGCACGCCGGTCGATGCCTATCGCGGCGCCGGCAAGCCGGAGGCCAATTACCTCACCGAGCGGCTGGTCGAGGCGGCGGCGCGGCAGCTCGGCATGGACCAGGTGGAGCTCCGCCGGCGGAACCTTGTCACCGCCTTCCCGCATCGCAGCGCGCTCGGGATGCTGATGGATACCGGCCGCTTCGCCGACAACCTCCGGGAGCTGGAAGCGCTAGCCGACCGCCCCGGCTTCGCCGCCCGCCGGGCGGGGAGCAAGACCCGCGGCAGGCTGCGCGGCCAGGGTATCGCCTGCTTCCTTGAGACCGCGCGCGGGGCGCCGCAGGAATGGGCGGCGGTGCGCTTCGCGGCCGATGGGATGGTCGAGCTTTGCCTCGGCACCCAGTCGAACGGCCAGGGGCACGAGACGAGCTTCCCGCAATTCGCCGCGGCGCATCTCGGCCTGCCCGCCGAGCGCTTCCGGCTGGTGCAGGCGGATACCGCCGTGGTGCCCTTCGGCAACGGGCATGGCGGGGCGCGCTCGCTCCATGTCGGCGGCACGGCGCTGGTGATGGCGATGGAGGCGGTGCTGGAGAAGGCCCGGCCGGTCGCCGCCCATCTGCTGCAGGCGGCGCCCGAGGCGCTCGACTATGCCGAGGGCCGCTTCCTGGTCCGGGGGACGGAGCGTAGCGTGGCGCTGGAGTCCGTTGCCGAGGCGGCGCGCGACCCGGCCAGCCTGCCCGAGGGCACCCCGCCCGGGCTGGATGCCGAGGCGATGAACCTCTCGGAGCTCGTCACCTTCCCCTCCGGCGCCCATTGCGCCGAGGTGGAGGTCGATCCGGAGACCGGGCAGGTCGCGCTGCTGCGCTACCAGGCCGTCGACGACTACGGGCGTCTCATCAACCCGCTGCTGACCGCGGGCCAGGTGCAGGGCGGCCTCGCCCAGGGCATCGGCCAGGCGCTGCTGGAGGAGGTGGCCTATGAGCCCGGCTCCGGCCAGCTCCTCGCCGCCTCCTTCATGGACTACTGCATCCCCCGCGCCGAGGACCTGCCGCCGCTCGAAGTCACCTTCGGCGAGCTGCCGACCCTGTCCAACCCGCTCGGGGTGAAGGGCTCCGGCCAGGCGGGGGCGATCGGCGCGCCGCAGACCGTGGTGGCGGCGGTGCTGGATGCGCTGGCGCCGCTCGGCGTCACCCATCTCGACATGCCGCTGACGGCGGAGAAGGTGTGGCGCGCGATCCAGGCGGGGGTCAGATGACGAAGTTCAGCGGCTCCACCACCGGCCGCTTCACCCCGGCCGCGGCGGCGCGCTTGATGAGGTCGGCGACGGTCAGCTTGGTGAGGTGGTCGCGGCAGAGCCCCTCCAGCTCGCTCCAGAGCGGCGCCACCACCGCGGCCTGCAGCCGGCCCTGCGGCGCATCCGGCGTGCCATCCTCGTCGAGGGCGGTGGAGACGATCTCGGCGAGGCGCAGGTCGCGCGGCGGGCGGCCGAGCCGGTAGCCGCCCTTCGGCCCGCGGATGCTGTCCAGCAGGCCGGCACGGGAGAGGGATTGCAGCACGGGCTCGATGCCCCGCCGGGCTTGGCCCAGGCGCTCGGCGATGTCGGCGGCGCTCACCGCCTCGCTGCGCCCCGCATGGAAGGCAACGTCGAGCATGATGGCGATGGCGGTCATCGCCCGTTCGCGCCGCAACAGCATCCGCACACCCTCCCCGGCGATTCAACGCCTTGGGACCGTGATATGCCGATGCGCCACGAGGGGCAAGGCCCGGGCCGCGCGAGGCGGCCCGGGTTAATTCACGCTTAGTCGCGCGTGAGCGTCGCCGCCTCGGGGCCCTTCTTGCCCTGGACGACCTTCATCACCACCGCCTGGCCCTCGGCCAGCGGGGTGAGGCCGCTGCGCTCCAGCGCCGTGGCATGGACGAAGACGTCGCGCCCGCCGCCCTCGGGGGAGACGAAGCCGAAGCCCTTCTCCGGGCTGTACCACTTGACGGTGCCGCGCATCTCCTGCGCGTCGCCCTGCGGCATGAAGCCACCGCCACCGCCGCCAGGGGCACGCGGCGGACGCGGGCCGCCGAAGCCGCCGCCCCCGCCGCCATAGCCGCCGGCCATGCCGCCGCCGCTGCGCGGCGCCTGGGCCTCGCCGGGGCTGGTGATCTCGATCACCTCGGTCACCTGCTGGCCCTTCTGCCCCGGCCCGACGCGGACGCGGAGCCCGGCACCCGGGTTCACCGCATCGCTGCCGGCGCGCTGCAGCACCGAGACATGCAGGAAGGCATCGCCCGAGCCATCACCCAGCTCGACGAAGCCGAAGCCCTTCTCCGGGTTGAACCACTTCACCGTCGCCTTCAGCTCCGGCCCGGAGGCGAAGACGGACGGCGTGCGGGCCATGGGCGGACCGCCGCTGGAGAAGTTGGGGGGCGGCGGTGCCCAGCCGCCCGGGAAGTCGGGTGTGTCGTCGTCGAAGCCGCGCTTGCGGGGCTTACGGGGGCGCCAGCTCTCGTTCTTGGCCATATCGGAAACTCTTCGGTGCTCCTTAAGCCATGCCCCTTCCTTGGTGCACGGCCCGCCGCCCCGGTCCGTGGGGAACCGAGGTCTGGCGATTGGCAAAACTCGCGGTACAGCGAGCCGCGGTCAAGGGGCAGTTCGGCGCAAGAGCGATGACAGGACGATAAATCGACCGAGCCTCACCCCCTCGGCGCGCTGAACTGGTAGGGCGCGGCCGTCGTCACCAGCGGATCGAGCGCCAGGCGGTGCTCCAGCGGCGGGAAGGCGCGGCTGCGGCAATCCAGCCGGTCGCAGAGCCGGCAGGACAGGCCGATCCCGACCATCGCCTTCTCCAGGTCGAGCCCGTCGCCATAGACCACCTCCGGCGCGCGGGAGAGGTCGCAGCCCATGGCGACGACCTGCACCGCCGCCGGCTCGCCCCAACGCGTCGGCGCGCCGTGCACCGTGCGGGCGAAGCAGAGGAAGGTGCCGCCATCCGGCAGTTGCGCCAGCTGCACCCGCACCTGGCCCGGCATGGCGAAAGCGTGATGTACGATCCATTTCGGGCAGCTCCCGCCGAAGCGGGCGAAGGGAAAGCCGGCCGCACTGAAGCGCTTGTCGACATTCCCGGCCGGGTCGACGCGGAGGAAGAAGAAGGGCACGCCCCGCGCCCCCTCGCGCTGCAGGGTGGTGAGGCGGTGGCAGGCCTGCTCGAAGGAGACGCCGAAGCGCGCCGCCACCGCCTCCACATCGTGACGCAGGCTACGCGCGGCGCCGGCGAAGGCGGCATAGGGCATCAGCAGCGCGCCGGCGGCGTAATTCAGCAGGCCGATGCGGATGAGTGCGGCCGCCTCCGGGCTCGAGGGCTCGAAGCCGCCGAGCGCGGCCTGCACCGCCTCGCTGGCCTCCAACAGCATGAGCTGGAAGGCGAGGTGAAAGCCTCGGCTCTCCCGCGGCAGGGATTCCGAGAGGTCGAGCCGCCGGCCCTGCGGGTCGTAGCGCCTCAGCGCGCCGGGCAGCGGGCCGACGACAACGGTGAGGCCGTGGCGCTCGCGCAGCCGCTGCGCGACGGCATGGTTCATCTCGGAGGGCAGCGTGGTGCGCATCTCGGCGGCGATCGCCTCCGCCGCCGCCTCCAGCACCGGGAAATGGTTGGCGCGGTCATGGAAAAAGTCGCGCGCCTCCTCGGTCGGCAGCAGCAGGCGGCGGCCGGTCGGCAGCGCGATGCCGCCCGAATCCTCCCGCGCCACGCGCCAAGCGCGGTAGAGCGCCAGCATCGCCCGCCCGGCATGCGGCGCGCTGCCGGCGATGGTGGCGATCTCCTCCTCCGGCACCTCGTCGAGGCCGAGCAGCGGGTCTGACAGCACCTCACGCAGCCCCGTCTCCAGCGCCTTCTCGCGGATGCCGGAGAGCGCCGCGATGTCGACCTGCAGCGCCTCGGTCAGCTTGATGAGCAGGCTGGCGGTGACGGCACGCTGGTCGTGCTCGATCAGGTTCAGGTAGCTGGCGGAGATGCCGAGCCGCGCGGCGAGCGCCTGCTGCGCCAGGCCCTTCTCCTGCCGCAGGCGGCGGATGGTGCGACCGATCAAGGGACGCGACACGCTTCACATCCTTTACAAAAACCACTCCGATCCTGTGCGAATCTCGACAGGTTTGCAGCGTTTTACCGCATCTAGCCGCTGAACTTCGGGCCGACAATGTGAATTATTCACTCGTCCGACGAGACGTGATGGACTGGAGAACCGAATGCCTCAGCTTCCTGCCCCCTGCTTCGCGCCCGATGGCAGCCATGGGGGCGAGCGGCCCGATCCGGGCCGCTTCGAGGGCATCCGCCGCGACTACACGCCAGCCGATGTTGCCCGCCTCGCCGGCAGCTTCCGCATCCAGCACACGCTGGCCGATATGGGCGCGCGCCGCCTCTGGCAGCTGCTGAAGACCGAGCCCTACGTGAACACCCTCGGCGCGCTCACCGGCATGCAGGCGCTGCAGCAGGTGAAGGCGGGGCTGAAGGCGATCTACCTCTCCGGCTGGCAGGTGGCGGCGGACGCCAACACCGCCGGCACCATGTATCCGGACCAGTCGCTCTATCCCGTCGACAGCGTCCCCAACGCTATCCGCCGCATCAACAACGCGCTGCGCCGCGCCGACCAGATCGCGGTGCAGGAGGGCAAGGGGGATGCGACGCACTACATGGCGCCGATCGTGGCGGATGCGGAGGCCGGCTTCGGCGGCGCGCTCAACGCCTATGAGCTGATGCGCGCCATGATCGATGCCGGCGCCGCCGGCGTGCATTTCGAGGACCAGCTGGCCTCCGAAAAGAAGTGCGGCCATCTCGGCGGCAAGGTGCTGGTGCCGATCCAGCAGCATATCCGCACGCTGAACGCCGCCCGCCTTGCCGCCGATGTCGAAGGTGTCCCCACCGTCCTCCTCTGCCGCACCGATGCGGAGAGCGCGCAGCTGCTGACCGCCGACATCGACGAGCGCGACCGGCCCTTCATCACCGACGAGCGGACGCCCGAGGGCTTCTTCCGCATCCGCCCCGGCATGGGCAAGCAGTATGCGATCGCCCGCAGCCTGGCCTACGCGCCTTACGCCGACCTGCTCTGGTGGGAGACTTCGGACCCCGACCTGCAGGATGCGCGCGACTTCGCGGAAGCCATCCAGCGCGAGTTCCCCGGCAAGATGCTCGCCTACAACTGCTCGCCCAGCTTTAACTGGCAGCGGAAGATGGGGATCGAGGCGGCGACGAGGTTCCAGCGCGAGCTGGGCGCCATGGGCTACAAGTTCCAGTTCGTCACGCTGGCTGGCTTCCACAGCCTGAACCTCTCCATGTTCAAGCTGGCGCGCGGCTACAAGGACCGCGGCATGGGCGCCTACTCGGAGCTCCAGCAGGCGGAATTCGCGGCCGAGGCGGAGGGCTTCACCGCCATCCGGCACCAGCGCGAGGTGGGCGTCGGCTATTTCGACGCGGTCGCCACCACGGCGGGCGGCGGCCAGTCGAGCACCACGGCGCTCGCCACCAGCACCGAGGCCGCCCAATTCCACGACAACCACCACGACCACGATCACGCGCCGGCTCGCGAGCCTGCCCCGGCGAAGTGAGCCCCCGGCCCCGCCTCGTGCGGGGCCCTTCCCCCAACCCAGAGGAAAGCGTCCCATGTCCAACGACGAATACGACGACGGCCTGGTCCGTTCCCATGGCTGGGCGGCCGAGCCGATGCCCTGGCGCGACGAGACCCAGGCCGAGCCGGAGCCGCGCCGCATCGCGCTGGCCGACGAGTGCTACGACGACGGGCTCGTCCACGACCATGGCTGGGCCTGCTCCGAGCGCGGCCGCGAGGCCCATATCTAGCCGACCGGGCCCGCCGTCCGGTTCACCGCCGTCGCCCGGATGACGGCGCCGGGCAGGACGGCGGCAGGGGCGCGCATCGCCCTGGCGCGGGCCACAGCCCCGGACCGTCATGCCGATGGCGGAGGCGCCACGGAGGACATGGCCGAAGCGGGGCCTTTCCCCACCCTCCGTCCGCGGCACCGGCTGGGGCCGCCG
Organism: Belnapia sp.; assembly: GCF_059504005.1. Lineage (NCBI taxonomy): Bacteria > Pseudomonadati > Pseudomonadota > Alphaproteobacteria > Acetobacterales > Roseomonadaceae > Belnapia > Belnapia sp. Next base: position 25,819 of record NZ_JCACHU010000045.1, read on the forward strand.
GACGTCATCCGCCTGCCTGCAAGGCGCGGGCGAAGACCGCGGCATCGACATTCCCGCCGCTGAGCACGATGCCGCAGCAGCGCCCGCGCGCCGGAAGCTTGCCGGCCAGCAGTGCCGCCAGCGCCACCGCCCCGCCCGGCTCGACGACGAGCTTCAGATGCTCGAAGGCGAAGCGCATGGCGCCGAACACCTCCGCCGGCGTCACCACCAGCCCGCCGGCCAGGAGCCGCCGATTGACTGCGAAGGTCAGCGCCCCCGGCCTGGGCGCCAGCAGCGCGTCGCAGAGCGCGTCGCCCGTGCCGTCATTCGCCAGGCGCTCCCCGGCGGCGAGGCTGCGGCGCGTGTCGTCCCAGCCCTCCGGCTCCACCGCCCAGACCTCCGCCCCGGGCGCCAGCGCCCCCATCGCCAGGGCGCAGCCGGCGACCAGCCCGCCGCCGCCGGTGCAGACGGCAAGCGCATCGAGCGAGAGGCCGGCCGCCCGCGCATCCTCCACCAGCTCCACCGTCAGCGTGCCCTGGCCGGCGATGACATGCGGATGGTCGAAGGGCGGGATGAAGGTGCCGCCCCGCTCTGCCACCAGCCGGGCGGCCAGCGCCTCGCGGTCCACGGCGTGCCGGTCGAAGAGGAGAATCTCGGCGCCCCAGCGCCGTGTCGCCTCGCGCTTGATGGCGGCGCCGTCCGCCGGCATGGCGATCACCGCCGGCATGCCGAGCATCTGCGCCGCGCAGGCCGTTGCCTGGGCATGGTTGCCGGAGGAATAGGTGACGACCCCGCCGGCCCTGGCCTCGGGCGGCAGCTGCAGCGCGGCGTTCAGCGCGCCACGCAGCTTGAAGCTGCCGGTCCGCTGCAGGGGCTCGGGCTTCACCAGGATGGTGCCGCCGGCCAGCTCGTCCAGCAGCGGGTGCCGCAGCATTGGGGTGCGGAGGGTGAGGCCGCGCAGCCGGCTGGCGGCGGCCTCGATGTCGGCGAAGCTTGGGAGGTCCTGCATGCTGCCATGCTCGCCCCCGGGCGGGGCGGCGGCAAGCGGGGCCTAGATGTCGGGGCTGCGCTCCCCCGGCCGCTGGTCGCCCGGCGACTGCTCGCCGAGCCGGCCGCCATTGGTCTCGAGCGCCCGGGTGGCCTTCTCCACCTGGTCCTCCTCGATGAGGAGGGAGACGAGGATGCCCTCGCCGCCGCCATGGCCGCGGTCGAAGCCGTGGTGGTTCTCGCTCCGCCGGTCCTGGGTGCCGGCGGTGGCGTTGTCCGCCCCCGCCGCTTGCACCTGGATGCGGTCGCGGTCGTAGTTGAGCTGCTGCACGAGGGTCTCGACCGCACGCTCGGCTTCCGCGCGGGAGTCGAACAGGCCGGTGATGGTTCGCATCGGGACGGTCCTTGTGTATCGGATTGTCGCCCAACGGCCGGCCGCCCCCCACGTTCCCGCCACATCCATTGCTCCCCCGTTGTCAGCAGGGCAGGGCTGCGCCACAGTCATGACCGGGACCGGGACAGGTCCGCGACAGGGTCAGGGCGGGCCGCCCCGCCCGCTGGGAAGGACGACAAGGATGGCAGACAAGGGAATGACCCGGCGCGGGGCACTGCGCTCGGGGGCTGGCGTGATCGCGGCGGGGGTGCTTTCGGCACCCATGGTCCACGCCCAGGGCACGGGCGGCAACCTGCGCGTCGCCTTCTGGGACCACTGGGTCCCGACCGGCAACGACGCCATGCGCGCCCTGGTCAAGGACTGGAGCGACAAGAACCGCGTCGAGGTGACGCTCGACTTCATCAACACCACGGGCAACCAGCTCCAGCTCGCCGGCGCCGCCCAGGCGCAGTCGAAGAGCGGGCACGACATCATCTCCCTGGCACCCTGGGATGTCGGCACCTACGCCCAGGTGCTGGAGCCGGTGGATGACGTCATCGGCCGGCTCGTTGCCAAATACGGCCCGATCAACCCGGTCGCCGAGTACCTGGCGAAGCGCGAGGGCGCCTGGCGCGGCGTGCCGGCGACCTCCGGCACGCAGAACAAGCCGGCCTGCGTCCGCTTCGACCTGATGCAGGAGCATGCCGGAATCGATGTCCGCGCCATGTGGCCGGCTGGCGGCCAAGCCGGGCCGGGCGCCGATACCTGGACCTGGGACACCTTCCTTACCGCAGCGGAGAAATGCGCCAAGGCCGGCTATCCCTTCGGCCTGCCGATGGGCGCCTTCTCCGATGCGGTAGACTGGGTCGGCGCGCTCTTCGCCAGCTACGGCGCCTCGATGATGGACGAGAAGGGCAAGCCGACCGTCCGCAACAACCCGAAGCTGCGCACCGCCGTCGAATTCGCCGTGCGGCTCGCCAAGACGCTGCCGAACGATGTCTGGGCCTGGGACGACGCCTCCAACAACCGGGCGCTGATCTCCGGCAAGTCCGCCCTCGTCTTCAACCCGCCCTCCGCCTGGGCGGTGGCCAAGCGCGACCAACCGCAGGTGGCCGAGAAGTGCTGGACCATCCCGATGCCGGCGGGGCCGGAGGGACGCTTCCTCGCCTACCTGCCCTGGACCTCGGGCATCTGGAATTTCGGCCGCAACAAGCAGACGGCGAAGGCGCTGCTGGAATTCCTCAGCGAGCGCGCCTCGGCCGAGGCGCTGACCAGCAAGACCAGTGGCTACGACATCCCGCCCTTCGAGAGCATGAGCGACTTCAAGATCTGGGAGACCGAGGGCCCACCGGTCGGCACGGTCTTCAACTACCCGCTGAAGCCGCACCACAAGGCCAAGCCGTCCATCGCCTTCGCTCCCGCGCCGGGTGAATTCGCCGCGCAGATGTACGTCCAGGCGCTGAACACCAAGGTCATCGCCCGCGTCGCCCAGGGCGGCGAGTCCGTCGACCAGGCGCTCGGCTGGCTGGAGCGTGAGTTGACGACGATCGTCCGCGGCGGCTGACGATCAAGGGCGGGCGGCCACTGCCGTCCGCCACTTTCAGGGAGGATTGAGCATGGCCGCGGACGGCACCCTCGTCGCCGGCGCACCGGCCCCGGCTACCACCGGGCGCGCCAATACGATGCAGCGCTTCGCCCGGCGCCGATCGACCATCGCCTTCTTGATGGCGCTGCCGCTGATCGCGCTGATCGGCGGCCTCGTGGTCTATCCGGCCGGCTACGCCATGTGGCTCTCGACGCTCAACCGCAGGATGACGGCCAATATCGGCCTCGGCAATTTCGAGATCCTGCTGGAGAGCGACACCTTCTGGATGGTGATCTGGCAGTCCTGCATCTTCGCTGTGGGCGCGGTGATCGCCAAGGCGCTGATCGGCTTCTGGCTGGCGCACATGCTGCACCACATCCCGGCCAAGGGGCAGCGGAAGTGGCGCGGCATGCTGCTCATCCCCTGGGTCATCCCGCCGGCGCTGTCCACGCTCGGCTGGTGGTGGATGTTCGATCCCTCCTATTCCTCCATCAACTGGCTGCTGAACATCTTCGCGGTGCCCGCCGTGCCCTGGCTGGGCGAGCCCTGGTGGGCGCGCTTCTCGGTCATCCTGGTGAATGTCTGGTACGGCTCGCCCTTCTTCATGATCATGTACCTGGCGGCGCTGAAATCGGTGCCGGACCAGCTCTACGAGGCGGCCGCCATCGACGGCGCCACGGGCTGGCAGGGGCTGCGCTACGTCACGCTGCCGATGATGCAGAACATCATCTCGATCACCGTGCTGTTCAGCCTGATCGTGACCTTCGCCAACTACGACATCGTCCGGGTGCTGACCAATGGCGGGCCGCGCGACCTGACGCAGGTCTTCGCCTCCTACGCCTTCCAGGTCGGCATTCTCTCCGGCAACCTGCCGCGCGGCGCGGCCGTGAGCCTCTTCATGTTCCCGGTGCTCGCGGTCTTCGCCTTCTTCATCCTCCGCGGCATCAACCGCCGCAACAAGGAGCAGATGTGATGTCCGCCAGCACCGCGAGCACCATCGCCTCCTATACCGGGAAGAAGCTCGGCAGCCTCAGGTCGGAGCGCCGCTGGGCGCTCTGGACCGCCTATGCCTCGCTGATCGTGGCGACGATCATCTTCCTGGCACCCCCCTTCTACATGCTGGTCACCAGCCTGAAGAGCAGCGCGGAGATCTCGAACCTCTCGGGCAATCCGTGGATTGTCCGGGCGCCGACGCTCGAGAACTACATGGAGCTGATCGCCAACCCGCTGTTCCGTGGCTTCTTCTTCAACAGCGTGGTCATCACCCTCTGCGTCGTCGCCATCTCCATGGTGATCTCGGTGCTGGCGGCGTTCTCGCTGGCGCGGATGAAGTTCTGGGGCAGCCAGGCGCTGGCGACCGGCGTCTTCCTCACCTACCTGGTGCCGGACACGCTGCTCTTCATCCCGCTCTACCAGATCGTGGGTGGCCTCGGCCTGCTGAACTCGATCTGGGGCTTGATCCTGATCTATCCGACGCTGACGGTGCCATTCTGCACCTGGATCATGATCGGCTACTTCGCCTCCATCCCGAAGGAGCTAGACGAGGCGGCGCTGATCGACGGCGCCGGCTGGATGCAGATGCTGACCAAGATCTTCATCCCCGTCGCGCTTCCTGGGATCATCGCGGCGACGATCTTCGCCTTCACCGTCTCCTGGGCGGCCTTCGTCTACCCGACGGCCTTCGTCACCACGCCGGAGCACATGCCGCTGACCATCGGCGTCGTCTCCCAGCTCATCCGCGGCGACACCTTCGCCTGGGGGCAGATCATGGCGGGCGCGCTGATGGCGGCCCTGCCGCCGGTCATCGTTTACGCCTTCCTCATGGACTACTACATCGCCGGCCTGACCGCCGGCGCGACGAAGGGATAAGCCGCGCCATGGCACAGGTGCACCTCCGCAAGGTCGTCAAGGAATACGAGGGCGGCGTCCAGGCCGTGAAGGGGATCGACCTCGACATCGCCGACCATGAGTTCGTGGTGCTCGTCGGCCCCTCCGGCTGCGGCAAGTCGACGACGCTGCGGATGATCGCGGGCCTCGAGGAGATTTCGGGCGGCGAGATCGATATCGGCGGCACGGTCGTCAACGACGTGCCGCCGCGCGACCGGGACATCGCCATGGTGTTCCAGAACTACGCGCTCTACCCGCACATGACCGTCTACGACAACATGGCCTTCGGCCTCACCCTCCGGAAGTTCGACAAGGGCGAGATCAGGCGCCGGGTCGAGAATGCGGCCAAGATCCTCGACATCGGCATGCTGCTCGACCGCAAGCCGAAGGCGCTCTCGGGCGGCCAGCGGCAGCGCGTCGCCATGGGCCGTGCCATCGTGCGGGACCCGAAGGTGTTCCTGTTCGACGAGCCACTCTCCAACCTTGACGCCAAGCTGCGCGTGCAGATGCGGACCGAGATCAAGAAGGTCCACCAGACCGTCCGCACCACCACCGTCTACGTCACCCACGACCAGGTGGAGGCGATGACGCTCGCCGACCGCGTGGTGGTGATGAACCACGGCAATATCGAGCAGGTCGGCCCGCCGCAGGAGCTCTACCACCACCCGCGGACGCGCTTCGTCGCCGGCTTCATCGGCAGCCCGTCGATGAATTTCATCCCCGCCCGGCTGGAGGAGGCCGGCTCCGGCCTCGTCGTCCGCATGACGGAGCGGGCGGTGCTGCCGGTGCCGGCCGCCCGCGCCGCCCGCTATCAGCCGTATGTCGGCCAGGAGTTGCTGTTCGGCATCCGCCCGGAGCATCTGACCGAGCCGCACCCGAACGAGCACCGGCCGAACATCGCCCATTTCGAGGCCGCGCCCGAGGTTGTCGAGCCGATGGGGATGGAGACGCTGCTGCATTTCTGGGTGGAGGGGCATGAAATCTGTGCCCGCTTCGACCCGGCGGTGGAGGTGGCACCCGGCCGGGTGGCCGCCATGGCGGTCGACATGGACCAGATGCACCTGATCGACCCGAAGACGGACCTCGTCCTGTAGCCGAGGCCGGATCGAGGGGCTAGGATCGCCGCATGGCAGACTACCAACCGGTGCTGATCGGCGCCGAACTCCTCGCCGCCCTCGTCGGCAACATCTTCCGCGCCAATGGCTGCGAGGCGGCCGAGGCGGACCGCATCGCCGAGCACCTGCTCGGCGCCAACCTCGCCGGGCATGACAGCCATGGCGTGGCGCGCGTGCCGCGCTATGTCGACTGGCAGCAGGCCGGCTATGTGGTGGCCGGGCAGCAGGCGGAACTCGTCACCGATGGCGGCGCCTTCGCCCTGCTCGACGGGCATTACGGCTTCGGCCAGACCGTGGCGCCGCAGGCAGTGGCGCTCGGCATCGAGCGGGCTCGGCAGCACGGCACCGCCATCATCGCCCTGCGCAATGCCGGGCATGTCGGCCGCATCGGCGCCTATGCGGAGCAGGCGGTCGCGGCCGGGCTGATCTCCATCCATTTCGTCAACGTGGCCGGCAGCGTGCTCGTCGCCCCCTTCGGCGGGACGGAGCGGCGCTTCTCCACCGCGCCCTTCAGCGTCGGCGTGCCGACTGACCCGCCCGTGGTGCTCGACTTCGCCACCTCCCATGTCGCCGAGGGCAAGGTGCTGGTCGCCTCCAATGGCGGCAAGCCGCTCCCGCCGGATGCGCTGATCGAGCCGGACGGGACGCTCTCGGGCGACCCGCACACGCTCTATGGCGACTACCCCCCGGTCGGGCCGCGCAACCCGTCGGGCGGGCTCGGCGCCATCCGCGCCTTCGGCGAGCACAAGGGCTCCGGCCTTGCCTTCATGTGCGAGCTGCTGGCAGGCGCCTTCACCGGGGGCGGCTGCTCCGGCCCGGTCGATGCGCGCGGGCGCATCGCCAACGGCATGCTGTCGATCTACATCTCGCCGCGGCATTTCGGCACCGAGGCAGCCTTCAAGCAGGCGGCGGAGGAGTATGTCACCTGGGTGAAGTCCTGCCGGCCGGCCAAGCCCGGCGGCGAGGTCCTGGCCCCCGGCGAGACCGAGGCGCGGCTGAAGGCGGAACGCCTCGCCCATGGCGTGCCGCTGCAGCCGGATACCTGGGCCGGCATCGTCGCCTGCGCCCGCAAGCTCGGCGTGACCGTCCCGAATTGAGCGACGCCGACCTGACCCCAGCCGCGCGCTATGGCCGCTATGCGGCCATCCGCCGGCGCATCCTCACCGAGGCCTCGAAGCGCATCCCGCTGGCAAGCCTGGCGCAGCAGGCGCGTGCCCTCTCGCTCTGGGACGGCAAGCAGGTGGTGCCGGCCGACCCGATGCAGCTTGCCGTGGTCTTCGACCTCGCCGTGCTCGACCTGCTCGGCGACCACACCCGCGCCATCGAGCGCCAGGCCCGCGCCGAGGCCGCGTTGCCCGGCAGCGAGGAGCACCGCCTGCTGGAGGCGCTGATGGCCGCCTCCTTCGGCCTCTGGCGGATCCTCGGGCCGAATGCGGAGGGCGGCGTCCGCGCCGAGAGCTTCCCGGATGGCCAGCCCCTGGTGATCTGGGACCGCTTCCTCGACCGGGAGCGGGCACCGGGCGCGCTGGTCGGCGCCCGCCTCGCCCGGCCCGACGAGGACCTGCCGATGACCTGCGGCGCCGTCGTCTCGCTCGACAGCCGGGCGGTGGAGCGGCTGCTGCTCGGGACGCCGCCGCAGCGCGGCCCGGTCATCCCCACCCTCCCCCTGCCCGATGACGGGCCGGCGCTGCAGCGGCTGGTGGCTGAGCCGGCAGCGCGGCTGCGCCTCGCATCGCTCGCCGGCAGCCCGGGCTTCGCGGCGGCGGTCTACCGCACCGCGATCGATCTCGGGCTGATGGGGCCGGTCATCGGCCGCACGCCGCCGGAGGCCATGCCCGCAGGCTGAGCCGCTTGCCCCGCCGCGGCGTCCCGCTACTCTCCCCGGCAACGAAGTCCGGGAGAGAATGATCCATGCGCCGCCTGCTGCTTGCCCTGCCGCTCCTGCTGGCCGCCGGCCAGGCCTGGGCCTTCCCCGACCGCCCGATCACGCTGGCCACCGGCTATGCGCCGGGCGGCTCCACCGACATCGCCGCGCGGCTGCTGGCGGACCGGCTGGCGGCCAATCTCGGGCCGGAGGCGCGGGTCGTGGTGGAGAACCGGCCGGGTGCCGCGGGCATCGTCGCCAGCGACTGGCTGCGGCGGCAGGCGCCGGACGGGCACACCATCATGCTGGTCGAGAGCTCCTCCCACGCCATCGCCCCGGCGGCGCTGGTGGGCGGCACGCGCTACGACCCGGTGGCGGATTTCTCGCATCTCGGCGTGATCGGCACCGCGCCGCTGGTCCTCATCGTCAACAAGGACTTCCCCGCCCGGACGGCGCCCGAGGTGCTAGAGCGGCTGCGTGCCGCCCCGCCCGAGAGCGTCACCTTCGCCAGCTCCGGCGTCGCCTCCATCCCGCACCTAGCGCCCGAGTTGCTGGCGCTCGACCTCAGGACGCGCTTCGTCCATGTGCCCTATCGCAGCGGCGGGCAGATGCTGACGGCGATCTTCCAGGGCGAGGGGCAGTTCGGCATCGCCGTGCTCGCCTCCGCCGCGCAGCAGGTGCGGGACGGGATGGTGCGGGGCATCGCGGTGACGGGCAGCCGCCGCTTCCCCTCCTTCCCCGATTTGCCGACGCTCTCCGAGGCCGGGGTGCCCGGCTACGACCTCGCCACCTGGAACATCATCCTCGGCCCGTCGGGCATGCCGGCCCCGCTGCAGGCGGCGCTGAACCGGGCGCTGGTTGCCTCCCTCGCCGAGCCGACGCTCCAGCAGAAATTGCTCACCGCGGGCGTCGATGTGTGGACGGCGCCCAACACGCCTGCCGATGCGCGCGCCTTCCTCGAGCGGGAGGTGGCGAAGTTCCGCACCGTGGTGGAGCGGACGGGGGTGAAGCTGGAGCCCTGAGGCTCAGGTCCTCTGCTGGTCCGACGGGGCCGGGGGCGGGCCGACGAGCCGGCGGATCGCGGCCAGCATCTCGGGCGAATCCCAGGGCTGGTCGCCCTCCACCCGCGCCCGCTCGCGCCCCTCGCGGTCCACCACCAGCGTCGTCGGCAGGCCCCGCACGCCGAGCGCCCGGCCCGCCGCCCCGCGCGGGTCGAGCCAGAGGCCGAGCTGGCGGATGCCCTTGTCGCGGTAGAAGGGCTCGACCATCACCTTCCCCCCACGGTCGGAGGAGAGCGGCAGGACCATGATGCCCTCCGCCGCCAGCGCCGCCTGGGCGCGATCGAGCGCCGGCATCTCCGCGACGCAGGGCGGGCACCAGGTGGCCCAGAGGTTGATCAGCAGCCCCTTTCCCGCGAAATCCGCGACGGTGTGCGGCTTGCCCTCGGCATCGGTGAAGGTGAACTCCGGCAGCGGCTTCGGCCCGGACTCGGCCAAGAGGGCGGCTTGTTGGGCGGCGAGGGCTTTGCGCCCGAAGGCGGCTCCCGCTAGGGTCCCGGCCGCCGCCAGAGCCATCGCCCGGCGGGTCGCACGCAGTCCGGAAAGCGCAGCCATCGTGTCAAATCCCACCCCTGGCAACTCCCAATGGGGCGGCCGCTTCGCCGCGGGGCCCTCCGCCATCATGCAGGCGATCAACGCCTCGATCGGCTTCGACCGAAAGATGTGGCGCCAGGACATCCGGGGCAGCCTCGCCCACGCCGCCATGTTGTCCCGGGTCGGCATCATCTCAAGTGCGGACGAGGCGGCGATCCGGCAGGGGCTGGAGGCCATCGCCGCGCGGATCGAGGCCAGGGACTTCCCCTGGGACGAGGCCCTCGAGGACATCCACATGAACATCGAGGCGCGGCTGACCGAGGCCATCGGCGAGGCCGGCAAGCGCCTGCACACCGGCCGCAGCCGGAACGACCAGGTGGCGCTCGATGTCCGCCTCTGGGTGCGCGACGCCATCGACGGCCTCACCGGCCAGATCGAGGACGTGATGCAGGCCCTCGTCGAGCAGGCCGAGGCGCATGCGGCGACCGTGATGCCGGGCTTCACCCATCTGCAGCCGGCGCAGCCGACCACCTTCGGCCACCACATGCTGGCCTATGTCGAGATGCTCTCGCGCGACCGCGGGCGGCTCCTCGATTGCCGCGCGCGCATGAACGAGAGCCCGCTCGGCGCCGCCGCCCTCTGCGGCACCGGCTTCCCCATCGACCGGCAGATGACGGCCGAGGCGCTCGGCTTCGACGGGCCGATGCGCAACAGCCTCGACGCCGTCGCCAGCCGCGACTTCGCCGCCGAATTCCTCTTCGCCTGCGCGATGTGCGCCACCCATCTCTCGCGCCTGGCGGAGGAGGTGGTGATCTGGACCAGCCCCTATTTCGGCTTCGTCAAGCTCTCGGACGCCTTCACCACCGGCTCCTCCATCATGCCGCAGAAGCGCAACCCGGATGCGGCGGAGCTGGTGCGCGGCAAGACCGGGCGCGTCACGGGCGCGCTGATCGGCATGCTGACCATGCTGAAGGGCCTGCCGATGACCTATGGCAAGGACATGCAGGAGGACAAGGAAGGCCTGTTTGACGCCGCCGAGACCATGACCCTCTGCCTCGCCGCGACCGCCGGCATGGTGCGCGACATGCAGCCGGATGCCGCCCGCCTCCGCACGGCGGCCGGCGCCGGCTTCTCCACCGCGACCGACCTCGCCGACTGGCTAGTGCGCGAGCTGAGGATGCCCTTCCGCGACGCCCACCACGTCACCGGCCGCCTCGTCGCCAAGGCGGAGGCGAAGGGCACGGACCTCGCCGGCCTCTCGCTCGCCGAGATGCAGGCGGAGGAGCCGCGCATCGCCGAGGGCGTCTTCGGCGTGCTGACGGTCGAGGCCTCGGTCGCCTCGCGCGCCTGCTTCGGCGGCACGGCGCCGGAGAATGTCCGCCGCATGGCCGCCGAGTGGCGCGAGCGGCTGGAGCGCGACCGCCAAGGGCCGCAACGGCCGGGGGCGTGACCCATGCGGCAGGACAACGGGCCGAGGCATGATCCGCAACCCGCCATCCGTGGGGCATGGCCCGGCATGATCCGGCTGCTGCTGGCCCTGCTTGCCCTGGCGCCGCTCGCGGGCTGCGGCCGGGCCGGGCCGCCGCGGGCGCCGGGGCCGAAGGACCAGATCATCTACCCCCGCTCCTATCCGAGGTGGGAAAAGCTGCCGGTGCCGCCCGATACCACCCCGCCCGCGCGGCGCTGAGCGGGCAACCCGCGCCGCCCCGCTGCCGTTGCTCCTGCCAGGAGGACACGGCATGCGCATCCACCATCTCGATTGCGGCCCGGCCCGGCCCTTCGGCGGCGCCCTCATGGACGGGGCCAGCCCAGGCGCCATCGGCCGCATCAGCTGCCATTGCCTCGCGATCGAGACCGACCGTCACGGCCTCGTGCTGGTCGATACCGGCCTCGGCCTGCGCGACGTGGCGCGGCCCTGGCTGCGCCTGCCCGCCGTGAACGCAGCGCTGCTGCGCTTCCGCCTCGACCCGGACCGCACCATGCTGCGGCAGCTCCGCCGGCTCGGGCATTCGCCGCATGACGTGCGCCACATCGTCATGACCCATCTCGACTTCGACCATGCCGGCGGGCTGATCGACTTCCCCCAGGCGGCGGTGCATGTGATGGCGCCGGAGGCGAAGGCCGCGCGCAGCCGCCGTACCTGGCTCGACCGGCTGCGCTACCGCCCGGCCCAGTGGGGCGATACCGCTCGCTGGCGGACCTATTCCGAGCGCACCACCGACCGCTGGTTCGGCTTCGACGCGGTGGCGGAGCTCGAGGGCCTGCCGCCCGAGATCCTGATGGTGCCGCTGCCCGGCCACAGCGCGGGCCATGCCGGCGTCGCCATCGAGGGGCCGCGCGGCTGGATGCTGCATGCGGGCGATGCCTATTTCAGCCGCCGCGAGGTGCATGAGCGGCTTCCCGGCTGCCCCGCCGGCACCGCCGCCTATGAGCGCTTCATGGCCTGGGACGGGCGCCTCGCCCGCGCCAACCAGGCCCGGCTGCGCACCCTGCTGGCGGAGCCGGATGCCTCGCTGGCCGTCTTCTGCACGCATGACCCGGTGGAGTACGTCGCCCTCTCGATCTGGCAGGGCAACGCCCCCGCCATCCCGCAGCAGGTGGCGAGCGCCGCCTGACGAGGCTAGCCTCCGCCGCCAGAGGTTCAGGAAGGTCCGAACGCCCATGGCCGAATGGCACCGCGTCGCCGAGGAAGGCGACCTCGCCGAGAACATGCCGCTGCCCGTCCGCATCGGCGATGCCTGCATCGCCGTGGTGCGGCTCGAGGATGGCATCTTCGCGGTCAACGACATCTGCACGCATGAATACGCGCTGCTGTCCGACGGCTATTGCGAGGACGGCAAGCTGGAATGCCCGCTGCACCAGGCCTGCTTCGACATCCGCACCGGCGCCGCGCTGAACGAGCCGGCGGAGGTGCCGGTCGCCACCTACAAGGTGAAGGTCGAGGGCGGCGGGGTCTTCGTGGAGGTGTGAGGCCGGGCCAGGGCCGGCGCCACGGGGCCGCGCGGCCGCCCATCGCGCTGCGGGTCGGCGGCGCGGGGCTGGTCACGGGGCTTGGCGCCGCGGAACTCTCGGTGACGCCGCGCGACATTCCGGCGGCATGGGCGGTGCCGCGCGGGCTGGCCGCGTGCGCCCCCGCCTGCGGCGCGGCCGCGCAACTGCGGGAGTTGGAGATGAGGCTCGATGCGATGACGCGGCCGGCGCCGCAGGCGGCCGCCTGATGGCGGCACCCTTCGTCACCCTGTCGCTGAACCCGGCGATCGACCAGACGGTGGAGCTGGACGGGCTGCGCCCCGGCGCCGTCAACCTGGCCCAGGGCGCCACGCGGCACCCGGCGGGCAAGGGCGTCAACGTCGCCGCCTGCCTGGCCGACTGGGGGGCGGCGGTCACGGCGACGGGGCTGCTCGGGGCGGAGAACGACGCGCCCTACCGCGCGCTCTTCGCCGCCCGCGGCATCCAGGACTGCTGCGTCCGCATTCCGGGCGAGACGCGGACCAATGTGAAGCTGCTCGACCGTGCGACCGGCGCCACCACCGACATCAACCTGCCCGGCACCATGCCCGAGCCGGCTGCGCTGGAGGAGGCGCTGGCGGCGCTGCACGTAGCGGTCGGCAAGGGGACGGTCGCCGTGCTCGCCGGCAGCCTGCCGCCGGGCCTCGCCGCCGAGACCTATGCCGATCTCGTCGGCCTGCTGACCGAGCAGGGGGCGCGGGTGGTGGTCGATGCCAGCGGCCCGGCGCTTGCCGCGGTGCTGGACGCGCCGGTCCTCCCCCATGCGGTGAAGCCGAACCGGCATGAGCTCGAGGCCTGGGCCGCCCACCCGCTGCCGGACCGGGCGGCGATGCTGGAGGTGGCGCGCGGCCTCGCCGGACGCGGGCTGCGGCTGGTGGTGGTCTCGCTCGGGGCGGAGGGCGCGCTCTTCGTCACCGCGGGCGAGGCGGTGCTGGTGCGGGCGCCTGCCCTGCCCGCCGCCGCCAGCAGCGTCGGCGCCGGGGATGCGATGGTGGCCGGCATCGCCACCGGCCTCGCCGACGGCCTGCCGCTGGCGGCGCTGGGCTGCCGGGCGGTCGCCTTCGCCGCGGCCAGGCTGCAGAGGCCGGAGGCGCAGCTGCCCGGACGGGCGGAGGTGGAAGCGATCGCCGCCTCCCTCACCGCCGAGCCGGCGGCGTAGGAACCGGGTCGAGCACCGTCCGGGACGGGCGCGGCGGGCTGGCGCGAAGGGGATGGTACCTGAGGCCGGACTTGAACCGGCGACCCCGGCATTATGAGTGCCGTGCTCTAACCAGCTGAGCTACCCAGGCGCGGCCGGGGATATGACGAGTTTCGGGCCGGGATGCAAGCCCGGTGGCGTCCGGATCGAGGAGAGTCTATAGCCCCCGGATGTTGGACCGACCGGCCGTTGCCGAAGCTACTTATATCT
>NZ_JCACHU010000046.1:0-39460 GCF_059504005.1 Belnapia sp.
CCATCTCACCGGAACACCATGAATCACAGATTGGTCCCGTTTCGGAAGCCCCTGCGATTCCAGTCAGGCCGAAAACGCTCTAGCCCAGCGCATCCGCGTCGTGCTGGCTTGCGCCGAACCCGGCGTGACCAACCTCGGGGTGGCTGAGGTCCTGGGCGTCAGCCGCCAGACAGTGGCGACCTGGCGCGGACGCTTCGCCGAGCACCGTCTGCAAGGATTGATGGACGCTCCGCGCTCTGGGGCGCCACGCAGCATCGGCGACGATGCGGTCGAGCGCCTGGTGGCCCTGACGCTGGAGCAGGCGCCGCAGAACGCCACGCACTGGAGCACGCGCTCCATGGCGCGCCGCGTTGGCATGAGCCAGACCGCGGTGTCGCGCATCTGGCGCGCCTTCGGCCTGCGGCCGCACCGGGCGGAGACCTTCAAGCTGTCGTCCGACCCGGCCTTTGTCGAGAGAGTGCGCGACGTGGTCGGGCTCTATCTTGCTCCGCCGGACCGCGCTTTGGTGCTGTGCGTGGACGAGAAGCCGCAGATCCAGGCGGCGCAAGGCACGGCACCGGCATTCCCGATGCGCCCAGGTCAGGCCGAGCGGCCCACCCATGACTATCACCGTCGTGGCACGATCGACCTGTTCGCCGCGCTCGACGTGAAGTCCGGCAAGGTAATCGGCGCCTGCGAGCGGCGCCACCGCAGCGTTGAGTTCCGCGCCTTCCTAGACCGGGTCGACGACTGTGTGCCGCCGGATCTCGAGGTCCACCTCGTGCTCGACAACCTGAAGACCCACAAGACCCGGCTGATCCACGACTGGCTCGTCAAGCGCCCGCGCTTCCATCTGCACTTCACGCCGACCAGTGCCTCGTGGCTCAACCTGGTCGAGTGTTGGTTTGCCCTCCTGAGCCGTCGGCGCCTCGAGCGCGGCGCCTTCACCAGCACAGCGGACCTGGAGGCGGCGATCCAGTCCTACATCGCCGAGACGAATGCCACCCCGAAGCCCTTCGTCTGGACCAAAGCCGCAGACGACATCCTCGCCAGCGTCGCTCGGTTTTGCCTCAGGACTTCTAACTCAGACCACTAGCGGGCCGGGGCCCATTGGGCGAGGGCCGGGGTGGCGAGCAGGGCGGCAGCGAGGGCCGGCAGGCTGCGGCGGGCGGTGGGTGGCATGTCGGTACGTCCCCTGTCGGCGGAATGATGCCGGCAGGGAGAGCGCGGGTGCAACCGGCGGCGGGGATCGCCAGGCGGCCTCAGAGCAAGCGCCGATCGGATGGGATCTGCCGATCGGGGTCACCGGCTCGGCCAAACAAGATGCTGGAGCTCCTTCCGCGAAGCAGGTCGGACGGAACCCATTCCGTCGATCGGCTACGGCATGCCGGGACGGGGCGCGGCTTTGCACCCGTTTGCGCCGTCGGCCGGGCGCAGCCGGCCTCCCGCAGCACCGGCGAGGCGCCCCCGCCTTGGCCGGACGGCGCTCCGGCAGCCTTGCCCTCCGCCGCTTCGGTCGTCCGGCATCGGGCCGGGGAGCGGCTCAGCCCTGCCGGGCCTTGGCCGCGAACTCGTTCAGCCGCGTCATCGCGGCGTCGAAGCGCCCCTCGGCCTCGGCGAAGCGCAGGACGCGGACGCGCTCGACCAGGATCTCGGGGGGCGTGGGCTGCCGGGCGAACTGGGCCATGACCTCGTCCACGAAGGCGTCGAGCGGCTGGTAGCCCGGGCGGCTCTCCTGGCCCGGCGTGAGCCCGGTCTGCACCGCCGGCGGGGCGAGCTCGATCACCTCGACGCGGTTCCTCAGCACCTCCCGCAGGGCGAGGGTGTAGGAATGCATCGCGGCCTTGGTGGCGTTGTAGGTCGGCGTGGTGACGAGCGGCACGAAGGCCAGCCCGGAAGTGACGTTGACGATTGCCGCATGCGGCTGTGCGGTGAGGTGATCGACCAGCGCATCGATCAGCCGGATCGGCCCGAGCAGGTTGGTGTTGACCGTCGCTTCGGCATCCGCGAGGTCGCGCCGCCGATCCAGCGCCTCGAAGCGCATGATCCCGGCATTGTTGACGAGCACGTTGAGCCTGGGGTGCTCGACGAGCAGCCGCGCCGCGAAGTCGGCGACGCCCGCGGCGCTGTCCACGTCGAGCTCGATCGCATGCATGTTCGGCCGGCCGGCGATGGCGCTGTCCAGCGCGCTCCGCCGCCTGCCGGCGACGATCACCGTGTTGCCGAGGTCATGGAAGCGGTTCGCCAGCGCCGCTCCGATGCCGGAGCCGCCGCCGGTGATCAGGATGGTGTTGCCGGTCTGGTTCATCGGGCTGCTCCTTCGGGATGGGAGCCCTCGATTTAACGGCCCGCATTTGATGAGGAAGGAGGCACCCCAAAATATCCACACTTACCGAAAGGAGAGCGCTGCCGTGTCCCGCCTGCCCTTCAGCGAAACGACTCTCCGGCGGGCCCACCGCATCGCGGAGACCGCCCCGCCCGCGGAGTGCGACCCCCGGGTGGAGGCGCTGGTCAACGACCTCATCGGGCGCGTGGCCGACAAGTGGACCATGATCTCGCTCGAGGTGCTGGCGGAGCATGGCGAGCTCCGCTTCACGCAGCTCGCCCGGCAGATGCGGGGGATCAGCCAGAAGATGCTGACCCAGACGCTGCGCCAGATGGAGCGCGACGGCATGGTGGCGCGCCATGTGCACGCCGTCGTGCCGCCCCGGGTCGACTACCGGCTGACGGAGCTCGGGGCGAGCCTCGGGGCCGCCTTCTGTGGCGTATGGATCTGGACGGAGGAAAACCTCGCAAAGGTCGAAGCCTCGCGGGACGCCTTCGACGCCAGCGCGGAACGGCCGGGGACATAGCGCCGGCCGCGGCCGTTCGCCGCATCGGCCCGGACGCCAAGGCCCGGCGCGTGGCAGCGGCACGCCCTAGTCAGCGGTGGCTTGGCCCCAGCCGCCGCACCAGCATGTCCACCAGCATCGCGTTGAAGCTCTCCGCCGCCTCATAGGCGGCCCAATGGCCGGCGCCGGGAATGAGGCCAGTCCAGGCCTCGGGCTGGACCTCGCGCAGGGCGGCGAAGCGACGGCCGATCTCGGGGAAGGCGATGGCGTCGCGCTCGCCGTACAACAGGGCGACCGGGGCGCGGGCGCGGGCGATCGCGTCCTTCAGGCTGGTGGTGCTGGCGAAGCCGCGGCTGCGGAAGCGGGCGGCGACCGTGTTCGCCTCCTGGATCTCGAGGGCGAGGGCATCGATGCGCACGGGGTCGGCGAACATCAGCGTCGCCAGGTTGTGCCGATGGGCGGCGATCCGGGCCTCGCCGGTCTCGCTGCGGACCTTCCTCAGCGGCGTGACCTGGCGGGGGAGGCCGAGCGCGCCGGCGCCGACCAGGGTGACGCTGCGCAGCCGCTCATCCGCCTGGGCCGCCAAATGGCCGGCCAGCAACGCGCCGAAGGAGAAGCCGCAAAGGTCGTAGCGGCGCGGGCCGAGGATGTCGGCGAGGCCCGCGAGGAGGATGGCGGCGACGGGGGCGGGGCTTTCGGCGGGGGGCGGCATGTCGCTGTCGCCGAGGCCAGGGAGGTCGGGGCAGACCACCAGGCGGTCGCGCGCCAGCGGCTCGATGTTGCGGGCCCAGTGGCGCCAGGAGCCGGAGCCGCCATGCAGCAGGACGAGGGGGGTGGCCTCGGCCCTGGGATCGCCCCAGAGGCGCCAGGCCAGGCGGCCCCCGCCGCAGGGGGTCTCGATGCGGCGGGCGGCGGCGTCGAGGCGGGCCAGGAGGTTGGCCATGCGGCGGTCGGTTCTCCTGGATGCGGCGCCGCAGGATCGGGCGGGACGGGGGGCGGATCAAGACCTGCGGTTGGTGAAGCGGGCGTTGCCGAGGCCGGTGCCGATGGTGAGGACGCCCCAATGGGCCACATCGCCCGTCCAGGGCACCTGGCTGAGGCCCTGCACCACGGCGTCGTTGTGCATCACGATCACCGTGTCATGGCCGCCGATCTCGGGCAGGGCGGCATGCAGCCGGGCGGGCAGGTTGAAGCGCCCGCTCTCCCAATTGCCGGGGAGGTTCTGGGCGCCGCGGGCGATGCTGCCGTCGTGCTCGACATGGCCGGGGCAGCCGATGCCGATGAAGGGGGCAACGGCCAGGCCGCGCTTCTCCGCCTTGTGCAGCATCTCCCGCAGCATCTCGATCAGGCGGTCGATGGCGGCCTCGCGGCCGGGCTTGTCGTCGCGGTGGCGCCAGATAGCGCTCTCCCAGAGGCAGGCGGCGGAGAGGTCGGGCGCCTTCCGCAGATGCGGGCGGACGAGGCCGACGCGGATATTCGAGCCGCCGATGTCCACCGCCAGCAAGGCGTCATGGCCGAGAAAGATCCAGGGCGGGGCGAGCTGCGTCGCGCCGATGAGGCCGGCCTCGTCCGGGTCGTGGCGGATGGGCGTGAGGTCGACGGCGATCTCCTCGCCCTTCAGCAGCATGGAGGTGCGGCCGATCGCCAGCTCGCCGACGCGGCTGCCGCGCATGCCGCCGCCGATGACGATGCGCTCCGTGCCCTGCCAGTCCTTCAGCTTCAGCAGCCGCTTGACGACGGTGGTGAGCGACTGGGCGAATTCCTCGACGACGCCATGGACCAGACCGCCGAGTTCCGGGTCGCCCTCGGCAAGGATCTTGTCGAGCTGGCGGCGGCCGATGGTCTCGGGCGCGGCGTCGCCGAAGGGGTCCTCCTTGTCGACCGCCTTCAGGCGCTGGCGCCACTCCGCCAGGATGGCGCGAAAGGCGGTGCTGCTGGCGCGGTCGCCGAGGAAGCCGTCAGGGGTGCGGAGGGTGGCGTTGGCCGTGTCGACGGTGACGGCGGGCAGCTCCGTCGCGCCATGGGCGGGGAAGCCGGGAGGGTTGGGCCGGCGGGCCTGTTCGGTCATGCCAGCGCCAACGCCGGCGGCGGGCGGATGTTTCGGTCAGGTTTCCGGATAGCGGATGGCGACGACCTCGAGCGTCTCCGCCCCCTGCGGGGTGCGGAGGCGGACCAGGTCGCCGATGCCGGCGCCGAGCAGGGCGCGGGCGACCGGGGAGACCCAGGAGATGCGGCCCTGAGCCGTGTCGGCCTCGTCGATGCCGGTGATGGTGACCGTGACCTCGCGGTCGTCCTCGCGGGCATAGGTGACGGTGGCGCCGAAGAAGACGCGGTCGCGGCGTGGCTGCGCGGCGGGGTCCACCACCTGCACGCGCTCCAGCCGCTTGCGGAGGAAGCGGAGGCGGCGGTCGATCTCGCGCAGGCGGCGCTTGCCGTACTGGTAGTCGGCATTCTCCGAGCGGTCGCCGAGGCCTGCGGCCCAGGAGACGACCTCGACGACCTTCGGGCGCTCCTCGGTCCAGAGGCGGTGGAGCTCGGCCTGCAGCGCGGCGTGGCCGGCGGGGGTCATGTAGAGGGGCGAGCCGGGCGGGAGGCCGGGCGGGGCGTCGTCCTCCTCGTCATCCCCGCGCGGGGTCATGCGCGGAAGCGGGTCCAGCCGGGGAGGCGGGCACCGAGGTCGACCTCGCGCCATTTCGGGTGGCGCGGGGGGCGGAGGAAGGCCGGGAATTTCTCCTCGAAGGCGGCGGCGAAGCGGGCGAGCTTGCGGTGGCGCTCGGTGCCGGGCGTCCAGGCATAGCAGGCCATGACGGCGCCGACGGCGATGGTATCGACCGGGGCGCCCTCGATGAGGGCGGGATAGTCGGCGGGGGCGAGCGTCGCCGGCAGGTAGGTCTCGAGGAGGCGGGGCGTCATCGGGATGGGAAGGAAGCGGAGCGGGGTGCCGGAGGGCGGGCCGCCGAAGAGGCGGGCGGGCTTGCCAGTGACGTAGGCGAGCGCCGCGATCTCGCCGCGGCGGAGCTGCTCGAGCGCCGCGTCCTGCGGGGCGTGGCTCGCCTCGATGGGGATGCCCTCGAAGAGCAGGTTCGCGGTCATCGCCGTGCCGCTGCCCCGGAGGTCGATGTTGACCGGCTTGCCGGCGAGGTCGGCCAGGCTGTCGATGCCCGGGCCGGCAAGGATGTGGACCTCCTCGTCATAGAGCTTGGCGACGTACTGGACCAGGCTGTCGAGGCCGGGGAGCAGGCGCTGGCGGCGAGCATAGGCGAGGACGTCGGACTGGACGATGCCGATGTCGACGCCGCGCAGCACCAGGATGTCGCTGATGTTCTGCAGCGAGCCGCGGCCGAGGATGGGGAGGATGCGCAGCGCGTCGCCGTCGTCGAGCACGGCGGCGAGGTCGGCGGCGATGCGGGCATAGGTGCCGTCGATGCCGCCGGTGACGATGCCGATGGTGCCGGCATTGGCGCGGGCGGCGAGGGCGTTGAGCGACTGCACGAGGGTCTGCGCCGCGGCCGGCTGAGCGGCGGCGGCGAGGGTGGCGGCAAGCAGCGTGCGGCGGGCGGGCATGGGTAGGGCTTAGCCCGGCTGCGTCCCGGAGGCCAGCAGGCGGCGGAGGCCGAGGCCGATCGGGACCATGCCCGGGATGACGGTGCGGGTGAAGGCCTCGATCGGGGCGAGGGCGCGCGGGTCGGGCAGCGGGCCGGGGATGGCGAGCATCGGGCGGATCGCATCGGCCTCCGCCTCGGCGAGGCGCAGGGTGGTGGCGCGGGCGGCCCGGATGGCGGCGGGGTCGATGAGCGCGCTGGCCCGCGCGGGAAGCTCGGCGAGGAAAGCCGGCCAGTGGGCGAGGTGGAGGTAGAGGCTCGGCACCACGTCGCCGCCAGGGCGGGCGGCGAGGGCGGTGACGAGCGCCGCGGTCGGCGGGGGCAGGGCGTCGAGGCGCGGGAGGGGCGGCGGGGCGGGCAGCATCGCCTCCACGGCGAGGCGGGGCGGCGGCGGGGCCGGATGCGGCGGGTCGCCGGCCAGGGCGCGGCGGAGGGCGGTCAGCAGGATCAGGTTGGTGAGGTTGCCGCGGTTGTAGGCATCGACCAGGACGGCGATGGCGGGATCGGCCGGGCCCGGCTCGAGCGGCGGGAGGCGGATGGCGGCGGCAAGGCGGGCGCGGGCGCCGGCCAGGCTGCCATCCTCGAGCGGTGGCCGGATGGCGTGCCAGAGCCAAGGCAGCACGCCATCCAGCGTCGCCAAGTGGCGGTGGATGAGGTTGACGAGGGGGACGCCGCTGGCCGCGCGCAGCTTGGCGTAGAGCGCCGCGATCGCGGGCGGCGCCTCGGCTTCGCGGAGCTCGGCCAGCGGCACGCGGCCCCCTACAGCGTCGTCACGTTGACCGGGGCCGGGTACCAGTCGAAGCCCTCGCCCGCCTTCCCGACATGGCCGAGGCCGGGCCATGGGAAGTGGTAGGAGATGACCGGGTGCTTGTCCGCGGCCAGGCGCGTCAGCATCCTGAGGCGTGACTGGGCGGAAAGCTTGGGGTCGGTGTCGAAGGAGAATTCCCAGAGCGGCTTCTTCAGCAGCAGGATCTGGTGGTGCGCCAGGTCGCCGGTGTTGACGACGGTGTTGTTGCCGTCGGAGATGAAATAGACCATGTGCCCCATCGTGTGGCCGGGCGTGGCGAAGGCGGTGACGCCGGGCGTGACCTCCTTGCCGTCCTGCACCATCACCATGCGGTCGCGATAGGCCGAGAGGTTCTTCTTGGCGCCGTCGATGAAGGGCACCATGAACTCCGGGCCCTTCTTGTTGGCATCGTCGGTCCAGAAGCGCAGGTCGGCCTCGCTCACCGCCACCTGGGCGTTGGGGAAATTGCGGTTGCCCTGCGCATCCACCAGCGCCCAGCAATGGTCGCAATGCGCATGCGTCAGGACCACCATGTCGATCTGCGCCGGGTCGATGCCGGCGGCCTTCATGTTGCGCAGCAGCCGCCCCGTGGTCGGGCCGAACATCTGGCTCGCGGCCCCCATGCTCTCGCCCATGCCGGTGTCGAAGAGGATGAGCTGGCGGCCGGTGTTCAGCACCAGCGCATTCTGCTCGAGCGTCGCCGAGGCGGGGTCGAGGAAGTTGCTGGTCAGCAGGTTGCGGATTTCCTCGGGCGGGGAGGCTGGGAAGGCGGGCTCCGGCTTGCCGAGCGGCAGCGAGCCGTCGGAGATGATGGTCAGCTCATAGCTGCCGAGCTTGAAGCGGTGCCAGGCAGGCGGCAGATCGTTGCGGAAGGGCGCGGCGGCGCGGGCGGCGGTGGCGGTGACAAGGGCAGGCGTGGCTGCGGCGGCGCCCAGCAGGGCACGGCGGCTTAGGACGGGCATGCTTTTCCTCCCTGGAGCAACCCCCGTCCGGATGGAATCACCGGAACGGCGTGAGTTGCTCGCCCAAACAACAGCCTGAGGCAGCGTCCGCGCCGAGGTGAACGGGCGCCGCGCCAGGCAGATCAACCGCATCGGTAGGCGGCGAGGCAGCATGGCAGAAAGCCGGCGGCAGGTTCACCCGCCTCGATCGCGGTGGGGGCCGTTTTCAGCCGGCGATGCCGAAGCTTTGGAACACCGCATCCATGCGCGGGTCGATCGCGCCGTAGCTCTGGCGCAGCAACGCGACCTTCCTGGCGACCAGCGGCAGCCGTGCCGCGAGGCGCAGCACCGCCGGCGCATCCGTCATCACTTTTTCGGCATAGACGTTGAAGTCGTTCTCCGGCGATGTGGCGCCGTAGGCGTCCAGGAAGCCGGATTCGGGCGGCGGCAGCCCCCGGTCGCGGCGCAGCTGCACCGCCGCGCTCGGCGCAAAATCCCAATTATCAGGCAGCGTGGCGCGCCAGCGCCTGGCGGTATCGCCCCTGGCATAGACGAAGGAGGAGAGCTCGTGATGCAGGCCGAGGCGGCAGGTCTCGCGGATGGCGCCCGCGCCGATCCGCAGCGGCGCCGAGAGCAGGATCCAGGCGGGACCATAGGTGCCGCCCGCCGCCTCGCCCTCGATGGTCATCGCGCCGCCGATGAAGACGGCCGAGACCAGCCGCGCCATGAAGTCCGGCGGGTACTGCGCCATCGAGGCCTCCAGCCCGTCCAGGGCCGGGCCGATGGCGGCGGGCTCGGCTGGCTCGACGGCGACGCCGGGCGGCAGCGCATCCTGCGGCCCAAAGGGCGGGCGGTGGAAATCGCGCGGGTCGCCGGCGGCGACGAGGATGCCCTGCGCCAGGCCGAGGCGGCGCATCCGCTCGGCCGGGTCCGAGCCGGGCCGGAGCAGCACGGCGCCGCCGAGGCCGCACAGCCCGGCCGCCGCCAGCAGCAGGTGGCGACGGGCCGCCATCGCTTCAGTGCGCGAGCTGGAGGGTGGTGCCCAGGGTGACGGAGGCCGGCGCCGCGGCCCGCGGCACCGCCGCCGCCGCCCCCTCCAGCATCGCCGCGCCGCGCATCCAGGCCGCCCCGGCCGCGGCGAAGGAGGCGGGGTCGTCCGCGGCGCCGACGAAGCCGGTGAGCACATCCTCGACCACCGTGGCGACGACGATCGCCCCGGCCGTCGCCATCAGCCCGACGCCGATCACCTTGTCCCACTGGATGGATGGCTCAGGCTGGCGCAGCGGCTGGGGCGACGGCACCGGGGCGCGCTGGGGCGGTGACGGCGGCACGGCCTTGGGCGTGATCTCGACGACAAATTTCACGTCGAAGGCCGCATAGGCCGCATCCCCGACCGTGCCTTCGAGCTTGGGGAAGCGGATCTCCGCCCGCAGCTTCGGCACCGGGCTGTTCGAGGACATCTCGACGCCGATCGCGGTCGCCGGGGTGTTCGGCGTCGTGCTCTGGCTGACCAGCATGGAGCGGATGGTGACCCGCTTCTCCTTCGGGTCGAAGACGACGCGGTTGTCCGCGGTGAGGGTGCCATAAGCGTGGTGCAGGTCGCGCGTGGCCTGCACCTCCAGCTCGCCGCGGCTGGTGACATAGGTCGAGGGAAAGCTCTTCTCCGACTTCAGCAGGACATCGCCGGTCACGCGCATCTCGATCAGGGCGACCGGGGTGTCGATCGGGGGATAGCGAAGGTCGTCGAGCCGATACTTGAACGAGATGGGCGAGCGGATCATGGGCAGGCTGCGCTGCAACGGCCCTGGCTGGCGCAGCGGCTGCGGGGAGACCGGTTCCCGATGCAGTTGCGTCAGGTCCTGCGCGGGAACGAGATCGGCCGGCGGCGGCGGGTTCCACTGGCCGGGCCTCGGCGGCTCGGGCCGGCCCACGGCCGGGATGAGTATGACCTGGCCCACGAAGATCAGGTCGGGGTCGCGGATGCCGCGCCTGGTTTCCCCGATGATGTCGGGGCGGTTGTTGTAGCGCCAGATGCGGGGCCATTCGGCGCCCCGGCCGAGATAGGTCCTGGCCAGGGACCAGAGCGTGTCGCCACGGCGGACGACATGGCGCGTGCCGTACATGGTAGGTCCTCAACCCTCCACCGGAGGCTACAGCAGGCGCTTCCGGTTCGGCAACGCCCGCGGCACCGGCTGCCGATTGACGCGGCTGCACCCCGAGTCCAGGCTCCGGGCGGAGGAAACACGCGCATGCCGCATTTGGCCCATTGGGCGGAACGCCAGCCGGAGAAGCCCGCCGCGATCTTCCCCGATACCGGCGTCACCGTCAGCTATGGCGCGTTGCAGGCGCGGGCGCGGCGGGCGGCGCACTGGCTGCTGCGGCTGGGGCTCGAGCCGGGCGACGGCATCGCGGCGCTGCTCGACAACCGGCCGGAATTCCTCGAGCTCGCGGAGGCGGCGCGGCTGGCGGGGCTCTACATCACGCCGCTCTCCATCCATCTGCGGCCGCATGAGGTGGCCTATGTGCTGAACGACAGCGGTGCGAAGCTCGTCGTCGTCAGCCCGGAGCTGGAGGGACTGGCCGCGGCGCTGGTGGCCGAAGGGGCGATCGGCGGGCGGCCGCGCTATGCGCTCGGCGCGGGCATCGCCGGATACGAGAGCTACGAGGCGGCGCTGGCGGCCGAGGATCCGGCGGCGCCGCTGCCGGAGCGGCCGCTCGGTCGGGAGTTCCTGTATTCCTCGGGCACGACGGGGCTGCCGAAGGGCATCCGCCGGCCGATGCTGCCGCATGACCAGCGCGACGCGCCGATGTGGGACATGACCTGGAAGTCGCTCTACGGCTTCGACGAGGGCACGGTCTATCTCTCGCCGGCGCCGCTCTACCATGCGGCGCCCTTCGGCTATGTCGGCAGGACGCTGCAGGAGGGCGGCACCGCCGTCATCCTCCGCAAGTTCGACGCGGCGCAATGCCTCGAGGTGATCGAGCGCTACCGCATCACGCACAGCCAATGGGTGCCGACAATGTTCGTGCGGCTGCTGGCGCTGCCCGACGCGGTGAAGCGGCAGCACGATCTCTCCTCGCATCGCTGCGCCATCCATGCGGCGGCGCCCTGCCCGGTCTCGGTCAAGCGGGCGATGATCGAATGGTGGGGCCCGATCCTCAACGAATACTATGCGGGCTCCGAGGGCATCGGGACGACGGTGATCGACAGCGCGACCTGGCTCAGGAAGCCGGGCTCGGTCGGGCGGCCGGTGAACGGCGTCAGGCTCTACATCACCGGGGAGGACGGGCGGGAGCTGCCGCCTGGCGAGACGGGCGTGATCCGCTTCGAGGGCGGGCCCCGCTTCGCCTACCACAACGCGCCCGAGAAGACGGCCGCCTGCTACGACGAGCGCGGCTGGGCCACGCTCGGCGACCTCGGCTGGGTGGATGAGGAGGGGTTCCTCTTCCTCTCCAACCGCCGCGCGGACCTCATCCTGTCGGGCGGGGTCAACATCTACCCGGCGGAGATCGAGGCGACGCTGGCGCAGCACCCCGCGGTCGGCGAGGTGGCGGTGGTCGGGGTGCCGCATGCGGAGATGGGCGAGCAGGTGCATGCGGTGATCGTGCCGCGTGCCGCGGTCGAGCCCGCCGAGCTGGACGCCTGGTGTCGGGAGCGGCTCTCCGGCCTGAAGCGGCCGAAGAGCTACGAATTCGTCGAGGACCTGCCGCGCTCGGAGGCGGGCAAGCTGCTGCGGCGGATCCTGAAGGAGCGCTACCTGACGACGGCAGGCTGACGGTGCCGTTGTCGGGGCGCGTCAGCCCGTGCCGAGGCCAAGGCGCTTCACGCGCGCCTCCTCCGTGTCGATCGTTTCCGCCATGTTGCGGGCGTAGTCGGCGCTGTTCATGTAGAGGAGCGGCTGGTCGAGCTTGGCCAGCACGGCGAGATGCGCCGGGTCGTGCAGGGCGCGGCGGAAGCCGTCATGCAGGGCGGCGAGAATGTCGGGGTCGAGGCCGGCGGGGGCGACGAGGCCGTAGGGCGAGGTGATGACCATGCCCGCATAGCCGAGCTCGAGCAGCGTCGGCACCTCGGGGAAGCCGGGGCGGCGGTCGGGCGTCCAGACATTCAGCAGGCGGAGCCGGCCTTCCCTGATCAGCTCGTAGAGGCCGGTGCCGGCGGCGGTCGCCTCGATATGGCCGCCGAGCAGGGCGGGCACCGCATCGGCCTCTCCGCGGAAGGGGACGTGGACGACGTCGAGCTTCTCCCGCTCGGCGAGATCGAGCATCGCCAGGTGCGGCGTGCCGTTGGCGCCGGTATTGCCCCAGCGGTGGCGGCCGGGGTTGCGACGGGCGTCGGCGACGACCTCCTGCCAGCTCTGCCACGGGCTGTCGGCGCGGACGACGATGCCGAAGGTGTAGCCGGTGAGGTGGATGACGGGGGTGAAGTCGCGCCGCGGGTCATAGGCCATGCGCTGCATGAAGGGCAGGCGGAGGCCGGGGAGCGTCATCTGCGAGACGAGGTAGCCGTCGGGTTTGGCGCGGGCCACGGCGGCGGGGCCGAGGGTGCTGCCGGCGCCGGGCCGGTTCTCGGTGACGACGGTCTGGCCGAAGGCGCGGCTGGCGGCCTCGGCCAGCGCCCGCATCTGCACATCCGTCGCGCCGCCGGCGGGGAAGGGGACGAGGAGGGTGATCGGGCGCTCGGGGAAGCGCGGCTGGGCGCGGGCCAGGGCGGGCGCGGCGAGGGCGGCGCCGAGCAGGGCGCGGCGAGTGGCGTGCGGCATGGATGCTTCGTCCCGGAAGGTCTTGTCGTTGTCGCCCCGCCGCGCCGGGCGGCGGGGCTTCCAGGCTTCTACAGCGTCCGGCCGATGATTTCGCGCATGATCTCGCTGCTGCCGCCATAGATGCGGCCGATGCGGGCATCGGCCCATGCGCGGCCGATCTCGTACTCCGCCATGTAGCCGTAGCCGCCATGCAGCTGGAGGAAGTCGTCGAAGAGGCGGTTCTGCATCTCGGCGCCGAGCAGCTTGGCGGTCGCCGCCAGCTCGACCGTCAGCTCGCCGCGGAGGTGCAGCGCCAGGCAGTGGTCGGCGAAGACGCGGAACATCGTCGCCTGGGCCTTGGCATCGGCGAGCTTGAAGCGGTTGTGCTGGAAGTCGATCACCGGCTGGCCGAAGGCCTGGCGCTCCTTGGTGTAGGCGACGGTCTTCTCGAGCATCACCTCCATCCCCATCGCGGCGCGGACGGCGATGACCAGGCGCTCCTGCGGCAGGTTGCGGATGAGGTAGGAGAAGCCCTTGTTCTCCTCGCCGAGCAGGTTGCCAACGGGGACGCGGACATCCTCGAAGAACAGCTCCGAGGTGTCCTGCGCGTGGAGGCCGATCTTCTCGAGGTTGCGGCCCCTGGTGAAGCCGGGGGTGCCCGCCTCGACGCAGATCAGGCTGATGCCGCGGCGGCCGGCGCTCGGGTCGGTCTTGGCGCAGACGATGACGAGGTCGGCGAGCTGGCCGTTGCTGATGAAGGTCTTGGAGCCGTTGATGACGTACTCGTCGCCCTCGCGGCGGGCCGTGGTGCGCATGGCCTTGAGGTCGCTGCCCATGCCGGGCTCGGTCATGGCGATGGCGCCGATGATCTCGCCGCGGGCCATCCTCGGCAGCCAGTCGCGCTTGCGCTCCGCCGTCGCCAGGTCGGCGATGTAGGGGACGACGATGTCGGAATGCAGCGGGAAGCCGGGGCCGGTGCAGTTGGTCCGCGCGATCTCCTCGATGATGATGGCGCTGTAGCCGAAATCGGCGCCGGCGCCGCCGTATTCCTCCGACAGCATGGGGCAGAGCAGGCCGGCGGCGCCGGCCTCGAGCCAGACGCTGCGGGGGACGATGCCGTCGCGCTCCCATTGCCGGTGATGCGGGACGATGTGCTTCTCGAAGAAGCGGCGGACCTGGTCGCGGAACATCTCGTGGTCCGCAGTGTAGACGGTGCGCGGGCCGGCGAGGCTGCGGCCGGGCAGGGCGGGGTTGGTGTCCATGACCTGTCTCTTCCCTTGGTCAGATGGCGTCGGCGGTGCGGAGGGCGGCGATCTCGCCCGCGCTGAAGCCGCAATCGGCGAGGATGTCCTCCGTCGCCGGCCGAGCCGGCGGGCCGGGCTCGGCCTGGGTCCGGCTGAAGCGGGGGGCCGGGGCGGGCTGCACGACGCCGTCGCGGACGAGGAAGGTATGGCGGGCCTGGTTGTGCGGGTGGCGCGGCGCCTCGTCCATGTCGAGGACGGGGGCGATGCAGGCATCCGTCCCCTCGAACAGCGCGGCCCAGTCGTCGCGGGTGCGGCTGCGGAAGATGGCGATCAGCTCGCCCTTCAGCGCGGGCCAGGCGGCGGGGGACATGCGGTCGGGGAAGCGGGCGGTGTCGAGGCCGAGCTTCTCGCACATGAGGGCGAAGAATTGCGGCTCGATGGGGCCGACCGCGATGCTGCGGCCATCGGCGCATTCATAGGTGTCGTACCAGGGCGCGCCGCCGTCGAGCATGTTGGTGCCGCGGTCGTTCGACCAGCGGCCGCGGGCCTTCATGGCGTATATCGGTGCCATCAGCAGGGCGGCGCCGTCGACCATGGCGGCGTCGACGACCTGGCCGCGGCCGCTCCCCTTCGCCTCGAGCATGGCGGCGAGGAGGCCGAGGGCGAGAAGCATGCCGCCGCCGCCATAGTCGCCGACGAGGTTCAGCGGGGGGACGGGGCGCTCGCCGGGGCGGCCGATGGCGTGCAGCGCGCCGGTGAGGGCGATGTAGTCGATGTCGTGGCCGGCGGACTGGGCGAGCGGGCCCTCCTGGCCCCAGCCGGTCATGCGGCCATAGGCGAGGCGCGGGTTGCGGGCGAGGCAGGCATCGGGGCCGAGGCCGAGGCGTTCCATCACGCCAGGGCGGAAGCCCTCGATCAGGGCATCGGCAGATTCCACGAGGCGGAGCGCCGCCTCGACGGCGGCGGGCGACTTGAGGTCGAGGGCGAGGCTGCGGCGGCCGCGGAGGACGAAATCCTCGGGTGCCGACGCGGGCGCGCCCTTGCGGTCGAGGCGGATGACCTCGGCGCCGAGATCGGCCAGCACCATGCCGCAGAAGGGGCCGGGGCCGATGCCAGCAAATTCCAGGACGCGCAGGCCCTTGAGTGGTCCCATTGGGCTTCCTCCGATCTTGCGGGGAAGCCTAGCAGGCTATGCGAATTGCGGAAGAAAAAATGGGCCGGCATCGCTGCCGGCCCCGCCATCGCGTCAAGCGATCCGCTTAGCTGCGGCCGCCCTTCTTGCCGGCCTCGCTGGCCTTCTCGCGGTCCTGGGCGAAGTTGCCGGAGTTGCCCTGCGAGCCGCCGCCGCCATGGCTGGCCTGCCCGCCCGCGCGGCCCGCTTCGGCGGCCTTCTCGCGGTCATTGGCGAAATTCGCCGGGTTGTTCTCCTTGCCCTGGCTCTGGCCGCCGATGCGGCCCGCCTCGGCGGCCTTCTCGGGGTCATTGGCGAAGTTCGCCGGGTTGTTCTCCTTGCCCTGGTGCTGACCGCCGATGCGGCCCGCCTTGGCGGCCTTCTCGCGGTCGTTGGCGAAGTTGCCCGGGTTGTTCTCGGCGCCCTGGCTGGTGCCGCCGGCCTGGCCGGCGCGCGAGGCCTTCTCGCGGTCGTTGGCGAAGTTGCCGGGATTGCTGTTGCCGCTATTGGCCATGATGTTCATCCCCGTTCCGTTGACTGCGTGGCCGCCTTGTCCGCGGCTTGCGGCGAAAGAACGTGGAACGGTGGGCCTGGATGCGGCACGGCCCGCACAAGGGCGAGAAAAAATACTGCAAAATCAGTATTATAAACTGTCAGGAGGCGGGATGGTGCGGCGCTTCGCCAAGCCTTTGGCGGGCAATTGCGGGGCCGGTCTGGCAATATCCACAAGGGAGTAACCGGCATGGTTTTCGCGTTCAGCGGGAGCGCGAGCGGCCGGCGAGGATGCTGCTGCCGATGACGGTCAGCACCAGGGTGACGATCAGCAGGAGGAAGGCGAGCGCCGCGCCGAAGGGCCAGTTGGTGCCCCGTACGAACTGGTCATAGACGGCGGGCGCCATCATCTTGAACTGCGGGCCTCCGAGCAGCACCGGCGTCGCATAGGCGTTCATGCAGAGGATGAAGACGAGGACGCAGCCGGCGGCGACGCCCGGCAGGGCGAGCGGCAGCACGACGCGGCGGAAGGCGGCAAACGGCCCGGCGCCGAGATTGGCTGCTGCCTCCTCGACGCCGCGGGGGATACCCTCGATCACCGCGGCGAGCGTCAGGATCATGTAGGGGGCGACGACGGCGAGGATGCCGACGATGACGGCGCCGGTGGTGTAGAGCATCGACCAGGGCTCGGCGAGGAGGCCCACGCCGAGCAGGCCAGCGTTGATGGCGCCGTCGCGGCCGAGGAGCGCCATCCAGCCGGCGGCGCGAACGACGTTGCCGACCAGCAGTGGGAAGAGCGTCAGGATGGTGGCGAGGCTCTTCCACCGGCTCTCCATGCGCGCGAGCCAGTAGGCGGCCGGGAAGCCGATCAGCAGGGCCAGCAGGGTGCAGGAGAAGGCGACGCCGAGGGTCGTCCCCAGCACCTCGCGGTAATAGGGGTCGGCGACGGCGCGGAGGTAATTCTCCGCGCTCATCGCCTCCTGCATCATCTGCGCCGCGTCGTAGCGGTTCAGGCTGATGCGGAACAGCATCGCCATGGGCGCGACCAGGAGGCCGAGCACCAGCAGCGTCGCGGGGAGGAGGAGGGCGGCCACCGCCCCCTTACCGCTTGAACTCCTTGTTCCAGAAATCGATGAGCGCGACCTGGTTCCTGGCGATGTACTCGTAGTCCGGCGTGCGGAGCTTGGCCTGCTGCTCGGGCGTCAGGCTGATCTGCTTCGCCAGCTCGGAGGGAAGCTGGGCGTCGGTGACGGTCGGCGCGTAGCCCATGCGGTCGGCGAAGGCGGTCTGGGCGCGGGCGTCGAGCGCGGCGTCGAGATAGGCCATGGCGCCTTCGCGATTGCGGGCGTTCTTCGGCACGGCCATCTCGAAGCAGATGCTGGTCGCGCCCTCGCTCGGCACCGCATGCTCGACGGGAATGCCGGATTTCTTCCACATGAAGCCGCGGGCGAGCCACATGATGGTCAGCCAAACCTCCTCGGACTTGAGTGCGGCCGCCAGCGCCTCGTTCGAGGGGTAGAGCTTCACGTCGAGGCTGCGGAGCTCCATCAGCTTCTTCTTGCCGGGGTCGTAGTCGTGCTCGGTGCCGCCGGCAACCAGCGACGCGGCCTCCATGTTCTGCAGGTGAAGGATGTCGACCAGGCCGACGCGGCCGCGATACTTCGGGTCCCAGAGATCGGCATAGGACTGGGGCGGCGCCGAGACCTTCGACGGGTTGTAGAGCACGACCTTGGCCGAGTAGATGTGCGGCGCGGAATAGGGGCGCTTCAGCGAGGGGACGGCCTTGCCGAGATTGGGGACGCGGCCGGCCTCGATGCTCTCGAAGACGCCCTGCTGCGCCATGGTGAACATGTCGACATCGGAGAGGCAGCAGACATCCATGCTGCCGCGGCGCGAGGAACGCTCGGCGATGAGCTTGGTCTTGCGCGGGTCCTGCGGGCCGACATCCTGCAGCACCTCGATCCCCTTCGGGGCGAGCAGCGGCTTGTCGATGTTGGAGGCGAGCAGGTCCCCGTAGTCGCCGCCCCAGGTGCCGACGACGACTTGGCCGGAGCCCTGGGCAGCGGCGAAGCCCGGAAGCCCGGCGGTGAGCGTGGCGGCGAGGGCGCTGCGGCGTGTGAGCATCATGCTTGCGTCTCCTGGGGTTCAGGCCTGGTCGTCGGGGAGGTCGCCGGGCTCGGCCGGCAAGAGGCGGGCCTCGGCCGGATCCCAATGGGCGAGCACGGCATCGCCGGGAGCGAGGCCGCGGCGGGGGTCGCCCTCGGCCGGCGTCGGCGCGACGGCGACGAGGCGGGTACCGGCGAGGTCGAGATGGTACTCGGTCTGGGCGCCGAGATAGGTGACGGCGGCAAGGCGGGCAGGGAGGCCGTCGCCCGCGGCCGCGAGGGCGATGCGCTCCGGGCGGAGGGCGAGGATGTCGCCGGGGCGGGCCGGCTGCGGCAGGCAGGGCAGCAGGGCGCCGCTCGCGGTGCGGAACCCGCCGGGCGCCTCCGGCGTGCCGCGCAGCAGGTTGCAGCGGCCGATGAAGCCGGCGACGAAGGCATCGGCCGGCTGCTCGTAGAGCGCCTTCGCCGTGCCGATCTGGCGGACGCGGCCGCGCTCCATCACCACCAGCCGGTCGGCCATGGTCAGCGCCTCCTCCTGATCATGGGTGACGAAGAGGGTGGTGAGGCCGAGCCGCTGCTGCAGCGCGCGGATCTCGATGCGGACCTCGGCGCGCAGCTTGGCGTCGAGGTTGGAGAGCGGCTCGTCGAGCAGGAAGACGGCGGGGTTGACGACGAGGGCGCGGGCGAGGGCCACGCGCTGCTGCTGGCCGCCGGAGAGCTGACGGGGCAGGCGGTCGGCCAGGCCCTCGAGGCGGGCGAGGCGGAGGGCCTCGCGGACGCGGGCGTCGCGCTCGGCGCGGGCGACCTTCCGCATCTCGAGGCCGAAGGCGACATTCTCGCCGACCGTCATGTGCGGGAAGAGGGCGTAGGACTGGAACACCATGCCCGTGTCGCGGCCATGCGGCGGCGTGTGCGTCACGTCGCGGCCGGCGATCAGGATGCGGCCGCTGCTCGGCGCGATGAAGCCGGCGACCATCCGCAGCGTCGTCGTCTTGCCGCAGCCCGAAGGGCCGAGGAGGGCGACGAATTCGCCCTCTGCCACCTCGAGGTCGACGCGCTCGACGGCGACGGTGCTGGCGAAGCGGCGGCTGAGGCCGTCGAGGGTGAGGGTGCCCATCCTCAGACGACGCGGCTCAGCGAGACGAAGCGGTCGGTGATCAGCATCAGGGCACCGACAAGGGCGATCTGCACGGTGGCGACGGCGGCGAGCGTCGGGTCCACGCGGAACTCCAGGTAGTTCAGCATGGCGACGGGCAGGGTGGTGCGGCCGGGGCCGACCAGCAGCAGCGTCAGCTCGAGATTCTCGAAGCTCTGGATGAAGCTGAACAGGCAGGCGGCGACGACGCCCGGGCGGAGCATCGGCAGGGTGACGCGGCAGAAGACGGTGAAGGGGCGGGCGCCGAGATTGGCCGCCGCCTCCTCCGCTGCACGGTCGAGGCCCTGGAGCGAGGCGGCGACCAGGCGGACCGTCCAGGGGATCGTCAGCAGGACATGGGCGGCGACCAGGCCGGGGAGGGTGCCCTTGATGTCGTCATCGACCCAGAATTCGGCCCGGACATAGAACAGGTAGAGGGCGGTGCCGGCGACGACTCCGGGCACGGCCAGGGGCCCGAGCAGCAGCGTGTTCAACGTGCCGCGGAGCCCGCTGAGCCGGGCGCGCGAGAGGGCCAGCGACGCCGCGGTGCCGAGCGGGACGCCGATGGCAGTGGCGGCCAGGGCGAGTTGCAGCGAGGTGGCGAAGCCGCGGGCGAATTCCCGCTTCTCCCAGGCATTGGCGTACCAGGCGAGGGTGAGGCCTGTCGGCGGGAAGGAGACGATCTCCTGGGCGAAGACGCTGATGACAATCACGGCCAGCACAGGCGCCAGGATCAGCCCATAGGCCCCCGTCACCGCCACGCCGAACGCTGCCCTGTGCAGGCGCGACCCTGCCATCAAGCCCCCTTCCGTCTCCCGGGGCGCACGGTGGGGCGGGGCGGGGCGGGGGTCAAGCGCTGGTGCGGCTGGCGGAACGTGCCGGTGCGGGCGGGAGCGGATGTTGGGTTTGACGGGGTGGGGGGGCTTCGGTATGAAGCGGCCTGCATACGTCGTGAGCCGTGCTGCACCTGCGGAGGGGTGGCCGAGTGGCTGAAGGCGACGGTTTGCTAAACCGTTATAGGGGGTCAACCTCTATCGTGGGTTCGAATCCCATCCCCTCCGCCAGTTCCCGACAGAGTTCTGCGGATCGATATTACAAAGCGGAAATGTTGCCGCTTCACCGTATACTCAACCCAGAGTGAACGGTTGGCTGCCTTCCGATGACGTATTCTGCGAATGCGATGACCGCTTCGAGGGATACCGGACGTGACCCAGTATTTTGGCACCAATGCATCCGAGACCTTTCAGGCCTCGGCGCTGGCCGACATGGTGTTCGGCGGCGGTGGCGACGACGTGCTGTTCGGCAATGCCGGCAGTGACAGCCTCTACGGCGGCGCGGGGGCGGATGTCCTGCTCGGGGGCGCGGGCGACGACGTCCTCCGCGGCGGCACCGGCAGCGACTTCATGATCGGCGGGCTGGGCGCCGACGTCTTCCGCTTCACCGGGTCCGCCAACGGCGGGCCGGGCGACAGCGACGGAATCGGCGATGTCATCGGCGACTTCCACCAGGGCGAGGACCACATCAAGTTCACCGCCGTCTCGCCCTGGACGGTGACCATGCAGCTGGAGGACGACGGCGACCTCGTCATCCATTACGGCACCCTCGGCGGCGCGCCGGGGCCCCATCGGGGCACCATCACCCTCGAGCATCTCGGCCACTACCTCGCGGCAAAGGATTTCATCTACACCTGACCGGCCGGGGCGACGCTTCCCCGCCACCGCGGAGGGAGGGCCCATGGACCCGAAATGGCGGGCGCTGCTCGTGCTGACGGCGGCGCGGACCAGCCTTGGCTTCCAGTTCCAGTCGGTGGCCTCGGTGTCTCCCATGCTGGTGCAGGAGCTGGGGCTCGACGGGGCCGATCTGGGCGGGCTGATCGGCCTCTACTTTCTGCCGGGGCTGGTGCTGGCCCTGCCGGGCGGGGCGCTCGGGCGGCGCTTCGGCGACAGGCGGGTGGTGGTCGCGGGGCTGCTGCTGATGGCCTTGGGCGGGCTGGTGGCCAGCCTGGCCACGGGCTTCGCCGGGCTGGCGGCAGGGCGCGTGCTGGCCGGCTTCGGCGCGGTGCTGCTCAACGTGCTGATGGCGAAGATGGTGACGGACTGGTTCGCCGGGCAGCGGGAGATCGTCCTCGCCATGGCGATCTTCGTGAACTCCTTCCCGATCGGCATCGGGCTGGCGCAGCTGAGTCTCGGGGCCCTGGCGGCGGCGGCCGGCTGGGCATCGGCCTTTGCGGCGACGGGGGCGCTGGCGCTGGTGGCGCTGCTCGTGCTCGGCCTCGGCTACCGGAGGCATCCGAATGACGGTGCCCCGGCGGGCGGGGCGATGGGCGGGGCGCGCATCTCGGGGCGGGAGGTGGCGCTGGTCTGCCTCGCCGGGGCGCTGTGGGGCGGGCTCAATGGCAGCTTTGCGGTGACGATCGGCTTCGCGCCGACCTTCCTCGCCCAGGGCGGGCTGTCGCCGGCGCGGATCGGGCTGGCGGTGGGGGTGGCGACCTGGCTTTCGGTCGCCTCGGTGCAGGCGGGTGGGATGCTGGCGCAGCGCGGGGCCTCGCCGGCCGTGCTGCTGGTGGGGGGATGCCTGGTCTGGGCGGCCTGCCTGCTGGCGCTGGGGGTGGGGTCCGGTGCCGCCGCGCTGCTGGTGGCGGGCCTCGCCACGGGGCTGCCGGTCGGCGTCATCATGGCCTTGCCGGCGCAGGCACTGCGGCCGGAGAACCGCGCCGTCGGCATGGGGCTGTTCTACACCTGGCTCTATGTCGGCCATGCCGGGCTGCCGCCGGCCGCGGGCTGGGCAGGCGATGCATCGGGGATGCCGGCGGCGCCGCTCCTCGCCGCGGCGGGCTTCGTGGCCGGGCTGCCGGTGATCTATGCCCTGTTCCGGCTGCTCACGGGGCGGCGCATGGAAGGCTAGCGGGCCGAACGCCGCGGTTGCGCTTTTCGTATACTCCCGCTTAGGCTTCCTCCAACCGGTCCACGAGGTCCGGATATGGAGGGAGATGATCCATGCCCCTGCACCGCACCGTCCTTGCGGCGCTGCTCGCCGGCGCCTTCGTCGGCACGGCCGGCGCGCAAGGCCTGACGCCGGAGCGCATCCGGGCCGCGACGGGCGCCGTCGACCAGCAGAGCATCATCGCCAATGCCGCCACCGGCCGCGACTGGCCGAGCTACGGGCTGAACTATTCGGAGAACCGGTTCAGCCCGCTCCGGGCGGTGAACAGCGACACGGTGGGGCGGCTGGGGCTGGCTTGGTCCTACGACCTCGGCTCGCGGCGCGGCGTGCAGGCGACGCCGCTGGTCGTCGGCGGGGTGATGTATGTCACCGGATCCTGGAGCATCGTCCATGCGGTCGACGCGAAGACCGGGCAGCCGCTCTGGACCTTCGACCCGCAGGTGCCGCGCGAGCATGGCGAGCGGGGTTGCTGCGACGTCGTCAACCGCGGTGTCGCCGTCTACCAGGGCAAGGTCTACGTCGCCTCCTATGACGGGCGTCTCTTCGCGCTCGATGCGGCGACGGGGCAGAAGCTCTGGGAGCGGGACACGATTATCGACCGGAGCCGGGCCTATACCATCACCGGCGCGCCGCGGGTCTTCGGCGGCAAGGTGATCATCGGCAATGGCGGCGCGGAGTACGGCGTCCGCGGCTACCTCACCGCCTATGACGCGGCGACGGGCGACCAGAAGTGGCGCTGGTTCTCCGTCCCCGGGGACCCCTCGAAGCCGCCGGAGGATGAGAGCATGGCGCGGGCCATGCGCACCTGGGACCCGGCCGGGCGCTGGTGGGAGTCGGGCGGCGGCGGGACGATGTGGGACACCATGGCCTACGATCCCGAGCTGAACCTGATGTATGTCGGCACCGGCAACGGCTCGCCCTGGAACCGCAACCTGCGCAGCCCCGCGGGGGGCGACAACCTCTACCTCAGCTCGATCGTCGCGCTGAACCCGGAGACCGGCCAGTATGTCTGGCACTACCAGGAGACGCCGGGCGACCATTGGGATTTCACCTCCACCCAGCCGATGATCCTCGCCGACCTCGACATCGACGGGCGGCGGCGGAAGGTCGTGATGCATGCGCCGAAGAACGGCTTCTTCTTCGTCATCGACCGGCAGACGGGCGAATTCCTCTCGGCGCGCAACTTCACCGCGGTGAACTGGGCGACGGGCTATGACAACGAAGGCCGGCCGATGGAGAACCCGGCGGCGCGCAGCGTGGACCAGCCCTTCGAGGCCATCCCGACCGCCTACGGGGCGCGCAACTGGCACCCGATGTCCTTCAACCCGCAGACCGGCCTGGTCTACATGCCGGTGCACGGCGTGCCGCTGACGCTCTCGCCCGACCAGGGCTGGCGGATGAACGCCTCCTCGCCGATGCGCTTCCAGAGCGCCTCGGGCTGGAATCTCGGCTTCTACCTCAATGCGGTCGACCCGAAGGCCAAGGCCTTCGGCCGGCTCGTCGCCTGGGACCCGGTGCGGCAGATGGAGGCCTGGGGCGTCGATTACTCCGGGCCGTGGAACGGCGGCACGCTGACGACGGCGGGCAACCTCGTCTTCCAGGGCACGGCGGATGGGCGCTTCATCGCCTATGACGCGCGCGACGGGAAGAAGCTGTGGGAGGTGCCGGTCGGCTCCGGCGTCGTCGCCGCACCCTCGACCTACGAGATCGATGGCGAGCAGTATGTCTCGATCGCCGTCGGGTGGGGCGGCGTCTACGGCATCGTCCAGCGGGCGACGGACCGGGTCACGCCGGGGCGGGTCTACACCTTCCGCATCGGCGGCACGGCGCCCATGCCGGCGGTGGTGCAGGCGGAGCGGCGGCCGCTGGTCAGCGGCATCGCCTACAAGGCCGAGGACGTGCCCGCCGGCGCCGGGCTCTATGTGCAGAACTGCGCCGGCTGCCATGGGGCGCCCGGCGTGAACAATGGCGGCAACGTCCCCAACCTCGGCTATGCGCACCGCGAGCTGCTGGAGGAGCTGCCGAAGGTGGTGCTCGAAGGGGCCTTCCTCGGCAGCGGGATGCCGCGCTTCGCAGGGCGGCTGGACGAGGCCCAGGTGCTGCAGATCAGGGCCTTCATCCTCAGCTCAGCGGATGCGGCCCGGCGCCAGTGACCGCCGGGCGGCCCCGGCCGTGACTCGAGGCCGGCCCGCGATGGCGGGCCGGCGGGGGCGGGGTCAGGCCTCGTCCTCCTCCTCGTCGCCCTCGGCATCCACCTCGACGAGCAGGACGGCATAGCTGTCCGGGTCGAACTGGCCGGAGTCGCCGCTCGACTTCGCCTCGGCGAGGCCTTGGTCCCAGATTGCGCTTTCCTTCTCGTTGGCGGGGCGGACGGAGAGAGGCTCCTCGCCGTCCCAGAGCGGCTCCCCATCCTCCTCGAAATCCTGCAGGTCGGGGCCGATGGTCTCGGTGGCGAGCTCCTCGGCGGCCTCGCTGCTCTTCTCGGGGAAGACGAGGAGGGGGCGGCCGGCGACCTCGATGGTGAAGAGCGTCATGCTGTGGCTCCGTATGGAAAATATGGCCCTGTCCCGGCCCTTCAGGGCTGGTCAGGCAAGGGGCTGGGCTGGCCGTCCTCGTTCATGGCAACGAAGGTGAAGATGCCCTCGGTGACCTTCTCCGGCCGCCGCCCGCGCCCGCGGCCGCGCGCCCAGGTCTCCACCTTGACGGTGACCGAGGTCTCGCCGGTGCGGACCGGGCTGCAGAAGCAGCTGACCTCGTCGCCGACGAAGACGGGGCGGAGGAAGCGCATGGCCTCGATGGCGACGGTGGCGACGCGGCCATGCGCCCGCTCCGCCGCATAGCCCGCGCCGGCCAGGTCCATCTGCGACAGTGTCCATCCGCCAAAGATGTCGCCCGACGCATTGGCGTCGCGCGGCATGGCGATGGTCCGCAGCTGCGGGCCGTCCGGCAGCTCCGGGGGGTGATCCGACATCGGCGCGCGGCTCCTTCGA
Source organism: Belnapia sp. (assembly GCF_059504005.1). NCBI lineage: Bacteria > Pseudomonadati > Pseudomonadota > Alphaproteobacteria > Acetobacterales > Roseomonadaceae > Belnapia > Belnapia sp. The sequence continues at coordinate 24,960 of NZ_JCACHU010000046.1, forward strand.
TTCATCTCCCTAACTCGGTGGCCGGGGCTGCGTTCGCGGTCGTCGCGCAGGCAGTTGGAACTTCCGCCGGGCGCCGCGTTGCCGTGCCGCAGGGGCGGAGGCTGATGGTGGAACGCGATGGCGGCAGGCTGGATGCACTGGTCATTGGCGGTGGGCCGGCGGGGCTGACGGCGGCGCTCTACCTGGCGCGCTTCGGCCGGCGCGTGTCGGTGGTTGATGCCGGGGAGCCCCGCGCGGCCTGGATCCCGACCAGCCACAACATCCCCTTCTTCGCCGAGGGCATCCCGGGAACGGAGATCCTCGACCGGCAGCGGGAGCACCTGGCGCGCTACGGCATCCGCCCGGTGCCGGGACGGGTGACGGGGCTGCGCCGGCAGGATGGCCGGTTCACCGCCGTGCTGGAGGCAGCGGAGGGCGGCGAGCGCCTGCTCGAGGCACGGCGCGTGCTGCTGGCGACGGGCGCGGTCGATGTGGAGCCGGACCTGCCCGACCTGCCGGATGCGGTGCGGCGCGGCCTGGTGCGCTACTGCCCGATCTGCGACGGGCATGAGTCGCGCGGGCGGCGCATCGCCGTCATCGGCCATGGCGTGCACGGTCTGGGCGAGGCGGCCTTCATCGCCCGCACCTATTCCGACGACGTGACGCTGCTGACGCTGGGGCAGCCGCTGGCCCTCGGGCCGGAGGAGCGGGAGGTCGCGGCCAGGCACCGCATCCGCCTCGTGGAGGAGCCGGTGACGGGGCTCGAGATCCATGACGGGCGGATCGCGGCGCTGCGCAGCGATGGCGCGGAGCACCGTTTCGAGGTGCTCTACTCGGCGCTCGGCCTGCACTACCGCTCCGAGCTGGCGCTCGAGCTCGGGGCGGAGCAGGACACGTCCGGCGCGCTGCTGGTCGACGAGCATGCGCAGACGACGGTGCGCGGCCTCTATGCGGCGGGCGACATCGTGCGCGGGCTCGACCAGATCGTCGTCGGCATGGGGCATGCGGCAATTGCGGCGACGCATATCCACAACCGCTGCGAGTTGCCGACGGAGGACGAGCCGGACGGCAGCTGAGCCGGCTCAGCTCTCGAAGAAGGGCGTCTCCTCCTCGGCGCTCCCGCGGAGGCGGATGTCGAGCCGGTAGCCGCCGGCATTGTCCGGGCGGGCGACGAGGCGGGGGCGCAGCGGCGGCGGCAGGAGGGTGAGCACCGGGTCCGCCGCATTGGCCTCGGCGAATTGCGGGAAGAAGAGGGTGGTCGCCACCGGCTGCATGAGGCCGGAGGCCATCACCAGCAGGTTCACATGCGGCGCGCGGTCGAGGAAACCGCCGGGCAGCAGCGTGTGGAATTCGAAGCGGCCCTCGGCATCGGTCCAGGCGCGGCCCCAGCCCAGGAAATCGGGATCGGCCTCCGCCCAGTCCGAGTCGGCGGGATGGCGGAAGCGGCCCGCGGCATCGGCCTGCCAGGCTTCGAGGATGGCGTTGACGCAGGGCAGGCCGCCCTCCCGCAGCACCCGGCCATGCAGGCGGATGCGCGTGCCGCGGCGACTCGGCTCCGCATCCGGCGCGATGCGGGTCAGGTCGTTGTCGCCCTCGCGGAAGAAGGTTTTCGGGAAGAAGGGACCGATGGTGTGGGAGGAGAGCGGCTTCATGGCAGCAGCGGCGTCGCCCGCCGGCCGCGCAGCACGATGTCGTGCCGGTAGCCGAGCCAGCCGGAGCCGATCTCGGCCGGCGGCAGGGCGCGGGCGACCAGCCGCTCGCGCGCCGCGGCGTCGGACACGGCCATGAAGATGTGGTCGAGCCGGTTCAGCGGGTCGCCCGGGAAGAACATCTGCGTCACGAGGCGCGAGAGGGTGGAGGGGCCAAGGACGGAGAAGTGGACATGCGGCGGGCGCCACCACACCGCATCGCCCGGCACCGGATAGGCACCGGGGCGGATGGTGAAGAAGCCGTAGCGCCCCTCGGCATCCGTCCGCACCCGCCCGTTGCCGATGAAGTGCGGGTCGAGCGGGGCGGAGCGCGCATCGTTCGGGTGGGCATAGCGGCCGGCGGCATTGGCCTGCCAGAGCTCCACCACCGCATCGGGGATGGGGCGGCCATCCTCGTCCAGCACCTGGCCCTCGATATGGATCAGCTGGCCGATGGCGGGGCGGCCGGGCACGGGCTCGGCAAGGTTCGCCTCTCCGCAGGGCAGCTTGCGGTGGAGGGCGAGCGGCCCGGTGATCTCGCCGCGGCCGGGCGGGCGGCGGAAGGGCGGTTGGCTCGGCGTATGGGTGAAGGTGCCGGGATAGCCCGGCGTCGGGACCACCGGGGCAATGCCGGAGGGCAGCGGGTCGAAGCGGGTCGGCGGTGCGTCCTCGGGCATCGGCTCCTCCCCCCTCGCTGTTGCGGCGGAGCATGCCCGAGCGGATGCTGCGGGGAAAGCAGCGGAAGAAATGATGGATCGGGGTGTCGCCATGCATGGCGCGGCGCGGATCGCCTGGCAGGCGGAGGGCCAGGGGCCTGCGGTGCTGCTGCTGCCCTCGCTCGGGCGCGGGGCGGAGGATTTCGACGCGGTCGCGCCGCAGGTCGCCGCGGCGGGGTTCCGAGTGGTGCGGCCGGAGCCGCGGGGCGTCGGCGGCTCGGCAGGGCGGATGGAGGGGCTGACGCTCTACGACCTCGCCGAGGATGCGGCGGCGGCGCTGGCCGCAGCCGGCATCGGCGGGCCAGCGGTGGTGGCGGGGCATGCCTTCGGCAACTGGGTGGCGCGCGCGATGGCGGTGGTGCGGGCGCCGCTGGTGCGCGGCGTCGCCTTGCTGGCGGCCTCCATCGACACAACGCTCGACCCGGCGGTTCGCGCCTCTATCGACGGCAGCTTCGACCCGGCGCTGGGCGAGGCGGAACGGCTCGGCCACCTGCAGCGCGGCTATTTCGCGCCGGGGCACGATGCGCGGGCTTGGCTCGCCGGCTGGCATGCGCCGGTCGCGCGGATGCAGCGCGCGGCGACGGCGGCGACGGATGGCGCCTGGAAGCGCGTCGCTGAGCGGGTGGCGGTTCTCTATGTCGCGGCCGCCGAGGACAGGATCGCGCCGGTGCCGACGGAGGCGCGGCTGCGCGAGGCGCTCGGGCCGAAGGTGGAGCGGGTCGTGGTGCCGCGGGCGGGGCATGCGCTGCTGCCGGAGCAGCCGGAGGCGGTGGCGGCCGCGCTCATCGGCTTCGCGCGGCGGCTGGCCGGCGCCGGTTGATTCCGCGGCACAGGGCCGCAGGATGCCACGGACGGCTCCGGCGAGAGAGCCGCGAAGGAACTGTCCCGGCCCATGCGCATCACAGCGGAGCTCTTCGGCTTCTAGGCACTGATCGAGGCGGGGGCGATCGACGACGCGCAGCCGAGCGTGACGAAGCTGGGCGGCATCGGCGAGATGCGGCGGGTGATCGCGCTCTGCGAGGCGCATGGCATCACCGTCATGCGGCACAGCCCGTATCTTGGGCCGGGCCTCATCGCCACCATCCATGTCGCGGCGGCGCTCGTCGAGCGGCCAATGATCGAGGTGCTCTGGCTCGAGATGGAGCCGAACCCCTTCGACCCCTGGGTGCGCTGCCCGGGCGGGACGGTTGCGGTGCCGCGGGGCCGGGGCTCGGGGTGGAGCCGGACCCATCCGTCATGGCGCGTGCGCTGCGCGGCGCGCCGGTGCACATCGAGCCTTGAAGTAGGACACCAGCGCTCGGTCTGCCCGCGCTCACCTTCCGCGCCTGGTTCGAGGCGCAGCACGGCAGGGCCGCCTGGGAGGCGCTCGCGAAGATCCCCCGCGCACAGTGGATGGACTATCTCGGCTGGTACCGGCGGGTGATGCGGGTGCCGGCGGAGAATGGCGCCGCGGTTGAGCGGCCGCGGCCGGACGGGCTAGTTGCCGCGGAGACCGGCGCTCGGGCCTGCCTAGAGCGGCGGGTGGTGCTGGCAAGCGGGGGGACAGGCTCGGCGGGCCCCATGTGCCGGAGGTGGCACGACGGGTGGGCCGGCGCTTCTGGGCGCATACGCGGGACGACATCGACTTCGCCGCATTCAGGGGCCGGTGCGTCGAGGCGGTGGGCGTGAGGCCTCCGCCATGGACAATGCGGCGACGGCGCTGGAGGCGGGGGCGGCGAGCCTCGACCTGTTCGTCCGGCGACGGGCGCTGCCGGCGGTGAACAAGTTCACCGGCATCTCCAGCCAGGGCGTGGTGCATGGCTTCGAGGTCCTGCCGGACGCCTGGAGATTGCGCTTCCTGCACCATGTCCTCCGCGCCCAGACGCCGCCGCGGGACAGCACGCTGCGGGTCTCGCGGCACCCGATGGCGCGGCTGCATCTCGGCTGCCCGGTGCTGGACCTCGCCGAGGAGGGCGAGAAGCTTATCGGGGCGACGCCGGAGGGGCGGCTCACCATCGACTCCCTGATCGTCGGGATCGACATCGTCGCCGATCCGAGGTTGCGGCCGGAGCTGGCGCTGGTCGCGCCGCATTTCCGCGTCTAGGGCGACCGCTTCCCGCCCGGGACTGGGGAGGAGCAGACGGAACTCGCGGCCTCGCCGGGCCTCGCCCGCATCGATTGCTTCAACTATCCGGCAGCGCCGAGCCATGGGAAGGTGACGGGCGACGTCCCCGCCGTCAGCGCGGGCGCGAAGCGGCTGGCGGAGGCGATCGCCCGCGCCTTCTTCGTCGGGGACCAGGCGCTGCACCATGCGGCGCTCGAGGCCTATGCGACGCCGGAGCTGCTGGGCGACGAATAGCCGGAAGGGAGATAGGCATGGCCGAAGAGGATCTGGTCGAGCGGCTGCTCGGCATCGCGCCGGGCTCGCCCCTCGCCGCGCTGCGGCTGGAGCGGGACGCGATCCGCCGCCACGCCCAGGGCGCCTGGCGGGAGCTGGTGCTGACCGAGGCGCCCGGCGGCGTCAGCCGGCAGGAGCGGGCGGCGATCGCCCTCACCGTCGCGCGCCAGCAGGGGGATGCGGCGCTCGTCGCGGAATGCCAGGCGGTGGCGGCGCGGGCGGGTTCGCCGCCCGAGGGGCCGCGGACGGCGCTGCTGCTGCGCTACGCGGCCATGGTCGCCCAGGCGCCGGAGCGCTGCGGCCAGGCGGATATCGACGCGCTCGCGGCGGCAGGGATGTCGCCGCAGGACATCGTGGCGGTGACGCAGCTCGTCGCCTTCATCCCCTTCCAGGTCAGGCTGCTCGCCGGGTTGCGGGCAATGCAGGGGGAAGCCGGCGCATGACGCGCTTCACCATGCAGGAGGTCGGGTGGGAGCCGCGCATCCCGCCCGTCGAGGCGGACAGCGCGACGCCGGAGCAGCTGGCGGCGCTCGAGGCCTGCCCGCCGGCGCAACGGCGCTCGACCTATTTCCTGACGCTGGCTCAGGACCCGGCCTCGCTCGGCGAGCGCGGGGCGCTGTTCAACAGCGTGATGTATGCGGCGCGCGGCCTGCCTAGGGCGGAGCGCGAGTTGGCGACCGCGGTCGTCTCCATCGTCAATGGCTGCGTCTACTGCACCTCGGTCCATGCCCGGCGCTTCGCCGAGCTCAGCAGGGAGGCCGAGGCGATGCAGCGGCTGATGGAGGAGGGGCTCGGCGCGGCGCTCCCGCCGCGGCGGCGGGCGATCGTCGATTTCGCGGCGAAGCTGACGCGGGAGCCGGGGGCGGTCGGGGCGGCCGACCTCAAGCCGCTGCGGGAGGCGGGCCTCGACGACCTCGAACTGCTCGACCTCATCCACTCCGTCGCCATGTTCGCCAACGCCAACCGGCTGATGCAGTCGCTCGGCCGGTCGGTCATGCCGTGATCGGGCGGCGGCCGCTGCTGGCGCTGGCCGGCATGCCGCCGGCGGCGGCGCGGATCGCGCTGGTCCTCGTCTCCGTGCCCTCGGTCCTGGCGGTGGCGCCCGGGCAGCTCAAGGTGCTGGCGCTGGCCTCGCGGCAGCGCTTCCCGGTGCTGCCGACGCTGGTGGAGGCGGGGTGCCGGACTTCGAGGCAAGCATCTTGACCGGGCTCGGCACCGGCGCATCTGGCGGAGCCGATCCGGGCAAGGCTGGCCGCGGCCTTCGGCGGGGGCGTTGCGCTCCGGCCTCGTGACGTCGCGCCTCGACGTGGTGGGGGCGGTGCCGAACGGGGCGGATGGCGCGGCCTTCGGCGCCATGCTCCGGCAGGAGCTGGCGCGGTGGATCAGGGCGGCGGCGCCGCTCGACATCACCATCGACTGAGCGGCAGGCCTGCTTCGCCGCGGCAGACAGCCCCTTCCGGCCCTGGATCGGTCCTACAAGCCAGCCAGCAGCGCTTCCACCGCCGCGCGATCGGGCGTTTCGCCGTCCTGGGCGCGGAGGGCACCGGCGGCGGAGGCGAAGCGCATCGCCTCCGGCAGCGCCTTCCCCTCGGCCAGCGCCAGCGCATAGGCGCCGTGGAAGACGTCGCCGGCGCCGGCGGTGTTGGTCGCCTCCACCGGGAAGGCGGGTGTTTCCCTCGGCGCCTGCATCCCCTCGGCCAGCCAGAGCGTGCCGTTCTCGCCTCGGGTGACGGCGGCGAGGCGGGCGCCGGCGGCGAGCGCCCGGTGCAGCCCCTCGGCGGGCGAGACGCCGGGGGCGAAGATCTGCAGCCCAGGCTGGGAGAAGATCGCATGGTCCACCAGCGGGACGAGCCGGGCGAGGAGGCGGGCCTCGCTCTTCTCGGCATCCAGCACGCTGGGGATGCCGAGGCGGCGGGCGCTGCGCAGCGCGGCCTCCGCGGCGCGGGGCCAGCGCGGGTCGCAAAGCAGGGCGCGGGCCTCGCCGAGGGTCTCCATCGGCAGGATGTCGGGGTCGAGGTCGAGGCCCTCGCCGCGGAAGGCAATGATCACCCTCTCGCCCACCGGGTCGAGCAGCACGGCGGAAACAGGGGTCCGGGCGCCCGGGATGATGCGGACGGCGCCGGTGTCGACGCCGAAGCCGGCCAGCTCCTCGGCCAGCGGGGCACCGTTGCGGTCGTCGCCGACGCGGCCCCAAAAACGAGCTCGGCCGCCGAGCTGGGCGACGGCGATGGCGGCATTCGCGGCAAGCCCGCCAACGCCGAGCCCGTAGCGCCGGGCCACCTGCTTGGCCGGGGGCTGGGGGACATCCTCCACCCAGAAGCTGTGGTCGGCGACAAGATGGCCAAGGCAAATGACGATGGGCACGGGCATGGGCCCGCATTGTACCAGCGGGAGCGCCCGACCACCCGGATATTCGCCATCCCGGCCATGTCCCGGGCACCGGGCCGCCCGGAAGGCCCGCGCCACGCCGTCCAGGCCGGCGGCTGAGCCCTGGCCAGGCCGATGGCCTCGGCCGGCCCAACCCAACAGATTCCGCCGCGCGGCGGCGGGGCTTCGGGCTCCGTGGCCAAGGCCAGCGCCGCCCCGCATCGTGAAGCGGGGGCACCGGTGCGGCGCGGAATTCGGCCGGGGGGTGATTCCACCGGTAGCGGCTTTGCTCTATGGACGGCACATGGAACTGACTCCCGAGCAGATCGCCGCGGCGCGGGCCCGTGGCTGCACCTTCCTGCCGGCGACCGAGGAGCAGGTCGCGCGGCTGACCATGCAGCGTCGCATCTTCACCATCGACGGGCAGCCGCATGTCGCCATCCGCCAGGACGAGGCGGTGAAAGAGACGCATGGGGCCGTCGCCCTGCTGATCGACGGCGGCACGTCGCGCTCCGAGGAGACGAGCCAGCAGGCGGCCGCGGCGGAGGCCGAGGTCACCTTGGAACTGGCCGGGGAGACGGCGGCCGGCCGCAGCGGCGCACAGGTGGTGCGCCGCGCCGGCCGCCCCCGGGCTCCCTGGCGCGGCGCCAAGCGCGGCGCCTGAGCTCCCGCCGCCCGGCGGGCTCGGAGCAGCCCAGCCCTGCGCCGCAGGATCAGCCCGACACTGCCCGGAAGCGGGCCCAGGCTCGTGCCGGGACTGCAAAGGGGGAGGGCGGCAGGAGCGGCAGCGCCGCTGTGCCAACACGTTTCCTTGTCTGGTCGTGGACGTTCCAGGCCGGCGCATGTGGCGCCGGTCTGGCCCTTCCGTGTCAGCCGCGTTGCAGGGGGCGGTAGCGCCAGACGCTGGCGGGCGGGAAGTTCTTCGGCGTCCAGGTCTCGCGCTTCGCCGATAGGCCAAGCTTCCCATACGGCAGCGGCGAGGTGATGCAATAGGTGTAAAGCAGGAAGCCGAGGCCGGGCGCGACACGCTCGACCCCCTTGACGAAGAGGCGCTGGCGCTCGAGCGGCAGCAGCACCAGGGGGATGCCGCAGATTACGCTGCTGACGCGGCCGGCGAAGCGCTCCGGCAGGTGCTGCGGCAGGGCGAAAGCATCGGCGCAGAGCACGGTGGTCCCCGGCAGGCTCTCGCGCAGATGGTCGGCCATGTCGGGCACGATCTCGACCATGACGAGGCGCTCGGGGGCGATGCCGGCCTCGAGCAGAGCGCGGGAGATGACGCCGGTGCCGGCGCCGATCTCGAGCACCACGCCGTCGCCATCCGCCGCGGCGAGGGCGGCGATGCGGCTGGAGAGGGTGCGCGAGGAGGGCACGATGGAGCCCATCTGCAACGGGTCCGCCAGCCAGCGGCGGAAGAAGAGCGGCAGGTTGGCGATGGCATGGGCGGCGTCGTGCCGCTGGAGGCTGCTGCTCGACATGCGGGATCCTCTCTCGGTCCGGTGCGTCTCGGCTTAGCTGCCGAACCGGACCAGGGTTTCACGAAATTGCGCCATCGAAGCCTCCCAGGAGAAGGCTTCGGCATGGGCGCGGGCGGCGCTGCGGCTGCATTCCAGCGCAGCCAGGCAGGCGGCGCGCAGGTCCTCGTCCAGCACGCCGACGCGCGGGTCGGTCACCACGTCGAGCGGGCCCGTGACGGGGAAGGCGGCGACCGGCGTGCCGCTGGCGAGCGCTTCCAGCAGCACGAGGCCGAAGGTGTCGGTGCGCGAGGGGAAGACGAAGACATCGGCGCCGGCATAGGAGCGGGCGAGCAGGCCGTTCTCCCGGTAGCCGAGGAAATGCGCCCCCGGGAAGCGTGCCTGCAGCTCGGCGCGCTGCGGTCCCTCGCCGATGACGACCTTGCTGCCGGGCAGATCGAGGCCGAGGAAGGCCGCGATGTTCTTCTCGACGGCGATGCGGCCGGCATAGAGGAAGATGGGACGCGGCAGGCCCTCGAAGGGCTCGCGTGGCTCCGGCCGGAAGCGGGCGAGGTCGACGCCGCGGGTCCAGGGACGGACCTTGGCGAAGCCCCGCGCGGCGAGGTCGCGCCGGAGGCTCGGGGTTGCCGCCATGACCGCCTGCGCCGGGGCGTGGAAGCGCCGCAGCACCTGCCAGGACCAAGCGGCAGGGATGCCGGCGCGCGCCTCCATGTACTCGGCGAATTTGGTGTGGAAGGCGGTGGTGAAGGGCCAGTTGCGGCTGAGGCAGATGCGGCGCATCGCCCAGCCCAGCGGGCCCTCGGTGGCGATGTGGACGGCGCAGGGCATATAGGCATCGACCAGCCGCGCCAGCTTGCGCCGCGGCGCGATGGCGAGGCGGATCTCCTTGTAGCCGGGCGCCGGGATGCTGCGGAAGCGGTCGGGGCCGATCACCTCCACCGTGTCGCCGTTGGCGCGCAGCATCTCGGCCATGGTGCCGAGGGTGCGAACCACGCCGTTGACCTGCGGCGCCCAGGCGTCGGTGACGATCAGCAGGCGGAGCGGGGCGTCCTTCGCCGCCGCCGCCGCGAGGGCCATGGGCTGGTCAGGCACGGGCGATGGCCAGGGGCTCGGGCGCCGCCTGCCGCTCGGCGCGGAGCCGCATCTCGCGCACCCAGTCGACCAGCTCGAACCGGCCATCGGCATGCTCGACGAGGGCGGTGCAACTTTCCACCCAATCGCCGTCGTTCATGTAGGCGATGCCGTGGACGTCGCGCATCTCGGCATGGTGGATGTGGCCGCAGATGACGCCGTCGAGCCCGCGCCGCCCGGCCTCGTTGGCCAGCGCCAGCTCGAAGCGGTCGATCGCCTTCACCGCCTCCTTCACCTGGCGCTTCAGCCACTGCGAGAGCGACCAGTAGGGATAGCCCAGCTTGCGGCGGGCGGCGTTGAACCAGCGGTTCAGCGTGAGGGCCATGTCATAGGCCCAGTCGCCGAGATGGGCGAGGAGCTTGGCGTAGCGGATGACGCCGTCGAATTCGTCGCCATGGATGACAAGGAAGCGGCGGCCGTCGGCGGCCTCGTGCACCGCCTCGCGCTGCAGGCGGATGCCGGCGACCTCGAGCCCCTGGCCGAGCCAGCTGCGGAAGATCTCGTCATGGTTGCCGGGGATATAGAGGACCTCGGTGCCTGAGCGGGCGAGCTTCAGGAGGATGCGCAGCACGTCGTCATGGTCGCTGTCCCAGTACCAGGACTTGCGCAGTCGCCAGCCATCGACGATGTCGCCAACGAGGTAGAGCCGGTCGCAGTCGGTACTGCGGAGGAAATCGGCGAGGTAGTCGGCGCGGCAGCCGCGCATGCCGAGATGCGTGTCGGAGAGGAAGACGCTGCGGTAACGGGTCCTGGCCTCGGCGGCTTGCATGATCCTGCCCTCGCTCTCGCCGGGGTGCGGGCGGGTGCCGCGACTCCCCGGACACAATCCTCGGCCTGCGGGTAACGCGGGATCGGCAGTCCTGTCGTGAACCCTTCATGAAACCGTGCAGTAACAGGCAGCACGAGTTTGCGACATGACCGCGCGATGACAATGGCGGCGGCGGCGCACCGCTGTTGTCAAGGCGATGACCGCGTCATGTCCTCGAATCGTCATACTTCCCTGCGATAAGCCCGCATGCTGATCATCTTCAATCCCAAGGCCGGGCAGCGGCGCCGGGCGCGGCTGGAGCGCGCGCTGCGGGTGCTGCGGCGGGTTGGGCGGGACTTCACCCTGGTCGAGACCGGCCATCCGGGCCATGCCTCGCTGCTGGCGCGGGCGGGCGCGGCGGATGGCAAGGGCCTCGTCGTCGCGGCCGGCGGGGATGGCACGATCGCCGAGGTGGCTGCAGGGCTTGCGGGGGCGAATACCACCCTCGGCGTCCTGCCGCTCGGGACCGCGAATGTCTTTGCATGGGAGCTTGGCATCCCGGTGCGGCCGGAGGCGTCGGCGGTGCTGCTGGCGACGGGTGAGGCGCGGCTGGTTCACCCCGGCGAGGCCCGCTTCGCCGACGGGGCGGCGCGGCTCTTCGTGCAGATGCTGGGGGCCGGCTTCGATGCCGCCGTCGTCGCCAATCTCGACCTTGGGCTGAAGCAGCGGATCGGGCGCGGCGCCTATGTCTGGCAGGCGGTGCGGGAGCTGGGGCGCTACCGCTTCCCGCCGCTCCGCGTCGTCTTCGAGGAGGGCGAGTTGCGGGCAAGCTCTGTCATCGTCAGCAAGGGACGGCTCTATGCCGGGCGGCACCTGCTGGCGCCGGCTGCCGAGATGGCGCGGCCGGGCTTCCAGGTGGCGCTGTTCCGCGGCTCCGGGCCGGTGGCGGCCGCCGTCTATGGGGCGGCGCTGCCGCTCAACTTGCTGCCGCGCATGCCGGGGCTCGCGCTGCGGCATGCGACCTGGCTCAGGATCGAGGGCGAGGGCGTCGCGGTCCAGGCCGATGGGGACCCGGCCGGGTTGCTGCCGGTGGAGGTGCAGGCGGCGCCGGCGCCGCTCCGCGTCCTGCTGCCGCGGCTGGCGGGGGCCGCGCTGGCGGCCTAGGCTCCCCTTCCAGCAGGGAGGAGAGGCCATTGAAGCCCATTCGTGTTGCGACCTTCGACGGGCCGGGGGCGCCGCCGGTCATCCGCGAGGTGCCCTGGCCAAGGGTCGGGCGAAAATCGGCGCTGATCCAGATCGGCGCCTGCGGCGTCTGCGGGACGGACCTGCACATCCTGAAGGGCCACTGGCCGAAGCCGCTGCCCTGGCCCTTCACCCTCGGCCACGAGATGACCGGCATCGTCCGCGAGCTCGGGCCTGATCTGAAGATGGACTGGATGGACCTGCCGATCGCGGTCGGGTCCAAGATCATGATCCCGCCCTTCATGCCCTGCGGCGACTGCTACTACTGCCGGCATTACCCGGAGAATTCCAACCGCTGCCAGACGCCCGTCTATTACGGCCGCTATCTGGGCTTCGACCGGCCGCCGCATCTTTGGGGTGGCTGGGCGGAGTATGTCTATGTCGACCTCGAGGCCTTGCCGGGGACCAAGATCTACAAGCTGCCGGAGACCATGCCGCTCCGCCTCGGCGCGCTGTCGGAGCCGCTGACCTCCTGCATCCGCGGCTTTGCGCGCGCGCAGAAGATGGGGCTGTTCCGCTGGGGCGACACGGTCGTCATCCAGGGGAGCGGGCCGATCGGCATCCTCGCCATCGCCGCGGCGCGGGAGATGGGGGCGGGGCGGGTGATCTGCGTCGGCGCGCCGGAGGAGCCGCGGCTGGCGCTGGCGCGGCGCTTCGGGGCGGAGGCCACGGTCGATATCGAGGCCTACCCGACGTCGGAGGCGCGGGTGGCGCGCGTCCGCGAGATCGTCGGCGGCTACGGCGCCGATCTGGTCATGGACTGCACCGGGCATCCCGCCGCGGGGCCGGAAGGGGTCGAGATGCTGCGCGACGGCGCGGCGCTGATCGAGATGGGGCAGTTCACCGATGCGGGGAGCATCGCCACCAACTGGCACCGCTTCGTCGCCAAGGATGTGGTGATCATCGGTTCCTGGGCCTTCACCGAGAACGACCTCGCCCTCGGCATCCGCATGCTCGACCATGCGCGCGACCGCTACCCCTGGTACGAGATGCAGACCATCTACCCCTTCGACCAGGACGGGGTTGAGCGGGCGGTCGCCGATGCCATGGCGATGCGCACGGTGAAGAGCACCATCGTGCCCTTCCCCGAGCTGCTGGAGGCCTGACTACTCCGCCGCGGCGAGGATGCGGTCCATCGCCTCGGTCCGGCCGAGGGCGGCGAGGACCGCATCGATCGGCGGGCTCTGGGTGCTGCCGCTGAGAGCGATGCGAAGCGGCTGGGCGACCTGGCCGAGCTTCATCCCCTTCACATCGGCATAGTCGCGCAGCCAGTTCATCAGGTCCTCCCGTTCCCAGGGCGCGTCGGTGAGGAAGCGGGCGAGGTCGGTGAGCTGGGCCTTGGCCTCGGGGGTCAGCTGGGCGGCTGCCTTCGGGTCCATCGGGGGCGGACCCTCCTGCGCGGCGAAGGCGGCGGAGGAGGCGAGCTCCTCCAGCGTCTTCGCCCGCTCCTTCAGCGCCGGCATCAGGGCGCGGACGCGGTCGCCACCCAGCGTGCCGTAGTCGATGCCGCGCCGGGCAAGGCGCTGCAGCACATCCTCCGTCAGGCGGGCGTCATCGGCGGCGCGGAGATAGACGCCGTTGAGATGCGTGAGCTTGGCATAGTCCATGCGCGCGGCGGCGCGGCCGACATCCTTCAGGTCGAAGAGTGCGATGGCGCGGTCGCGGGGGACGACTTCCTCGTCGCCATGACCCCAGCCGAGGCGGAGCAGGTAGTTGCAGACGGCTTCGGGGAGGAAGCCCTGCGCCTCGAACTCCATCACGCCGACGGCGCCGTGGCGCTTGGAAAGCTTGGCCCCGTCCGCCCCGTGGATCAGCGGGATATGGGCGAAACGCGGCCGCTGCCAGCCCATCGCGTCATAGACCATGCACTGGCGGAAGGTGTTGGTCAGGTGGTCGTCGCCGCGGATGACATGGGTGATGCCCATGTCGTGGTCGTCCACCACCACGGCATGCAGATAGGTCGGCGTGCCGTCCGAGCGAAGGATGATCATGTCATCGAGCTCGCTGTTGCGGACCTCGACGCGGCCCTGGACCAGATCCTCGACGACGGTGGAGCCCTCGCGCGGGGCCTTCAGGCGGATGGCGGGCTTGCGGTCGGCCGGCGCAGCGGCGGGGTCGAGGCCGATCCAGCGCGAGCCGTCATACTTGAAGGGGCGCTTGGCGGCCTCCGCCTCGGCGCGCAGCGCGGCCAGCTCCTCGGGCGTGTCGTAGGCGAGATAGGCGGCGCCGCTGGCCAGTAGCTCCCGCGCCACCTCGGCATGGCGGGATTCGCGGCTGCTCTGGAAGACCGGCGGCTCGTCCGGGCTGAGGCCGAGCCAGGCGAGGCTGTCGAGGATCTGCCGGACGGCGGCGTCGGTGCTGCGGGCTTTGTCCGTATCCTCGATGCGGAGCAGGTACTCGCCGCCATGGTGGCGGGCGAAGAGGAGGTTGAAGAGGGCGGTGCGCGCCCCGCCGATATGGAGGAAGCCGGTCGGCGAGGGAGCGAAGCGGGTGCGGACGGTCATGCGGTGCCTGGGGCCTGCGGGCGAAAGGGGAAAGGCGGCCGGTCGCGCCTCCGCAGGACGATAGACCGTGCCGGCCCGGCCGAGAATGGCCGGCGCACCGGGTTATTTGTTGCGTTGCAACATGCGCCCTGCCCGGGCCTCGCAAGCGCAGCCCTGCCGTGCTGGCCATTTCGGTTGTGCACGTTTCGGAAAAACGCCGTTCTCAACCAATGGCTGTTTAAATTAAGCGCAGTTCGACTTGGGTGTGGGAAACGCGCAAATCTGACGTGGGCTGACT